>JACRFF010000158.1 GCA_016218005.1 Ignavibacteriales bacterium | reverse complement strand
GCGTCCGGCTTCCGTGGTACAACCGATTTGATTTGAATGTCACAAGAACATGGAAAGGCTGGGGTGGAGACTGGGAAGCTACGATCAATATCCTTAATCTATATGGATACCCAAACCCATTGTATATCACTTACTCTGCTGGCTCGTTCAAACAGTTCTCCGTTGGGTTTCTTCCTACTATGGGTCTGAGCTTCAAGTTTTGATCAAAAAGTGCGGACGTTTGATACACTTCTATCGGAATCCTCCCAACAGTTGGCATCAGCTTTTCCTTCTGATCTTCTAAGAGGTAGGTCGCGGCCTCTAAATACTCTCATCTGATTTACTATAATAATCCACTCATTTCACAAACAGGAAGGACAACATGCTATTCTTCAGTAACCTGATCTCAGCAACGTTTGTGCTGGCTTCGGGACAACCGGTCACAATTCCAAGACAGAAGTATTTCATCTCAGGACCCGGTGGCGAATATGATGCCAATCCTTCTAATGTACCCATTGATTACGGAACAATTTACAGCTATCGAATGCCCTCCTATAATCGGTTGGATCTCGGTGCAACCTATTCGTTTTCTGGATGGGGCGGGATGTGGGAGTTGAACTTGTCGATCTACAATGCGTACAATTATCCCAATCCGTTGTTCGTTGACTTCAATGATCCTTATAGCAAAAGCTTCGCAAGTAAATCTTCAGTTGGACTCCTTCCTTCCGTGGGAATAACCGCAAGATTTTAGCATTGGAAGATAAAATGACGCCAAGGGTGAGATCGAAGGGATGGGCATTGCTCATCCCTTCTTTGCTTTTCCGGCAATTCATGGTATATTGCCGTTGCCCAATGAGCGATATTCGCAAACTCATTGGGCATTTTGCCGTTGATGGACGGCGTCTTCCGGTGATATCTACGGATTGACCTGCGTAGAGATGAGAACATGGGCACGCGGTTCCGATGATGTGCATTGGAAGCGGACCTGCCCGCCGTAAAAAAAATACATCTGGGCGGATGGCGAAATTGGCAGACGCGCTAGCCTTAGGAGCTAGTGAGGAAACTCGTGGGGGTTTCCCAAAGGGATCGAGTTTGTGTAAAAACACACTTTTGTCACACTGAGCCTGCCTGTGCCGAAACGAAGCTTCGGCTTCGTGCCTGCACGCCAAAGTGCATTTATGTTTCGGCACGCAGGCGTGCAGGCAGGCGAAGCGAAGTGTCCCTTTCTAACGTGGATTCTTCACTTCGTTCAGAATGACTCGTAAAGAACTTGAGTTTTTACACAGTCTCGATTACTTCGCGACGAATCCCCCCTGCCCACGGTTTGCGTTTGGTTTCAGGAAATCATATTGCGGTCAGGCGGGCGCGTCCCGCAATAAGAAAATGCCGCGGTGCTGAAATTGGTATACAGGCTGGACTTAGAATCCAGTGTCTGAAAGGACATGAGAGTTCGAGTCTCTCCCGCGGCACAAAACAGAAATTGCGGGATGGGGAATCCCCCTCTGCCCACGGTTTGCGGTTGGTCTCAGGAAATCATATTGCGGTCAGGCAGACGGGAACCCCCCTGCCCGCAACGAATTGATCATATCATAAAGAGGAATACTTGCGTGGAAGTAACGATTCACGAAACATCCGGCGTGCAGCACGAAATTGAAATCACAGCGTCGGCAGCCGAGCTGCAGCCCCACTTCGATAAAGCGTACGTTGAGTACCGCCCGAAGATTGAGATCCGTGGGTTTCGCAAAGGCAAAGTACCGCTCGACATGGTGAAGAAACTCTATGGCGACCTGATCGAGAACGACGCGCTCAACAAAATTGCCACCGAATTTTACAAGCAAGCGGTCAAAGAACGGGAGATCAAACCGCTCGGCGAGCCAACGCTTATCGACCTGAAGTACACGCGCGGAGAAACAGCGTGGTTCAAAATCCAGTATGATGTCCGACCGCAGTTTGCGTTAAAGGACTACAAAGGCATCAAGATTGAAAAAGTGGTGCATCGGGTGGATGACAACGAAGTGGAGAGCGAGATACTTCGACTGCGGCGCATGAATTCCGGCACCACTCCGGCAGAGACAGCCAGCGGCGAAGAGTTCATCGTTACGTGCGATATGCAAGACCTTGATGATTCCGGCGCGCCGCTGATCGGCCAGAAGCGGGAGAACATTCGATTCTATCTTGCAGACGAACAATTAGAGCAACCGTTCAAAGATGCACTGCAAGGGTCGAAGGTTGGCTCAGAGCACAAGATCAAGTTTGAGCACCAACACGGCGACCACGCGCACAGCGTTCACACCCAGCTCAAAGTAAAGAAAATCGAGCAAGTGTCGTTACCAGAGTTGAATGATGAGTTCGTCACGAAGATCACGAAGGACAAAGTGGCGACGGTCGGCGAGTTCAGAAAAGGCCTGCGCGACGACCTTGAAGCATATTGGAAGCAAAAGATGGAACGGCAAGTTGTCAACTCGTTGACGGGGGAACTGATTCGCATGCACGACTTCAAGGTGCCCGATTCGCTGGTGCGTTCCGTGCTTGAGGGTTTGTTGGAGGAAACCAAGAACGAGCAACCCAAGCGTCAATTACCGGCAGACTTCGACTATGAACAATTCAGTCAACAGAACCAAGCGTATGCGGTCTTTCAGGCTAAATGGGCGTTATTGCGCGAGGAGTTGTTGAAAGCGGAAAAGATCGAAGCGACCGATGCCGACCTTGAACAGCTTGCCGCTGCTGAAGCAGACAAAATAAAAATCGATAAAGACCGTCTCATCAAGTATTACAAGACTTCGGATCAAATCAGAGACCGTCTTGTGGGCGAAAAGCTGATGAACTCATTAGTTGCGTCGGCAACGATTGTTGAAGTTGAAGAAAAAAAATCACGAGTGTAAAAGGAGTCACTATGAAGACCCATCCGCAGGAAATGTACAATCAATTGGTGCCCATTGTGGTCGAGCAGACCGGGCGCGGCGAGCGATCGTTCGATATTTATTCGCGGTTGCTGAAGGAACGCATCGTGTTTCTTGGTACGCCCATCGACGATACCATTGCAAGTTTGGTTATCGCCCAGCTGTTGTTCCTTGAATCGGAAGACCCCGACAAAGACATTCATCTGTATATCAATAGTCCGGGTGGAAGCGTCTCGGCCGGTCTTGCCATTTATGATACGATGCAGTACATTCGCCCAGACGTTGGAACGATTTGTATCGGCATGGCTTCCAGCATGGGGGCCGTGCTGTTGGCGGGCGGCGCCAAGAACAAACGTACCGCGTTGCCGAATGCACGCATTATGATTCACCAGCCGTGGGGTGGCGTGCAGGGCACGGCGTCCGACATCAGCATTCAAGCGGAAGAAATTCTGAAAACAAAAAAACGGTTGAACCAAATTCTTGCCGACCATACCGGCAGGTCGGTAGAAGACGTGGCAAAGGATACCGACCGCGACTACTATCTTGCGGCATCAGAGGCGAAAGAGTACGGTTTGATCGACAACATCCTTGTCAAACGGCAAGTAGAAAGCAAGAAGTAAGACTCACAGCACACCAGCGCAGGTCAACGACGCATGAGCCAGAAAAAACCGAATGACAAAATCGCGTGTTCCTTCTGCGGACGATCTCCCGAGGAAGTGAATAGCATTATTGCCGGTCCGGATGTTTACATCTGCGACCTGTGCGTTTCCAGCTCGGTAGATATCATCAAGAACAATCTTGCCGCGATCAATGCCCGCAAAGGGGGAGTGAAGCGCTCGTTGACGCCGATGGACATCAAGAAGTCGCTCGATGAATTCGTCATTGGCCAAGAGCAAGCGAAGCGAACGCTCGCCGTTGCGGTCTACAATCACTACAAGCGTGTTGATTCCAACGATCAGTTCCAAAGTCTCGACGAAGTCGAGATTGAAAAGAGCAACATCATGCTGATCGGTCCTACAGGTACGGGCAAGACGTTGCTGGCGCAAACGCTTGCGCGTATTCTCGATGTTCCCTTTGCCATTGCCGACGCCACAACGCTCACCGAAGCGGGCTACGTCGGTGACGACGTGGAGACCATTCTCGTCTACCTTCTGCAAAACGCCGACTACAACGTTGAGAAAGCCGAACGGGGCATCGTCTATATTGACGAGATCGACAAAATCGCGCGTAAGAGTGATAGCGCTTCGATCACACGCGATGTTTCCGGCGAAGGCGTTCAACAAGCATTGCTCAAGATTCTCGAAGGCACCATTGCCGGCGTTCCCCCCAAAGGCGGCCGCAAACATCCCGAGCAAAGCCTCATCAACGTGAATACGAAAAACATTCTTTTTATCTGCGGCGGCGCGTTTGACGGTTTGGATCGAATCATTGAACGACGCGTCAGCCAGAATCCAGTCGGGTTTGGCGCAGAAGTCCGGGGCAAAAAAGCGAAACAGCGGGACAAAATTTTTTCTCAGGTGGAGCCGGACGATCTGTTGAAATATGGATTGATTCCCGAGTTCATCGGCCGATTGCCGGTTGCTGCCACGCTTGAACCGTTAGACGAAACAGCGCTTCTGAATATTCTTACTCAGCCGCGGAACGCCATCGTGAAGCAGTATCAAAAGCTGCTGGCCATGGAAGGGGTGGAGTTGGAGTTTGAAGACGTAGCGCTGAAGGCCGTGGTGGAAAGAGCCATGGAGCGCGGCACCGGCGCTCGCGCTTTGCGTTCGATCATTGAATCGGTAATGCTCGACGTGATGTACCAACTCCCATCGCGGCGCAATATATCGAAGTGTATTATTACGAAAGACACGATCCTGAAATCAAAAGAGCCAATCTATCTGTATGAGGAACGCAAGTCGGCGTAATCATCGCGTGCGCTCTATCATGAATTTCCATTGTGCAAGACCGGGCAACCTCGCTCGGTCTTTTCTTTTTTCTAACGCATAAACCATTCCATGGCAAGCAAGAGGAAGCAGCACGAGTTTCATCGGCCTGCCCCTGCCCGCCTCTGGCGTTCAGGCGGG
>JACRFF010000161.1 GCA_016218005.1 Ignavibacteriales bacterium | reverse complement strand
GAATCAACAGTGTAATTATTCTTTTGGAAATAGAACTTTGCGCCGCCGAGCAGTGCGCCCACCTTCGGTCCGATTGTCGTGAAGAACGGAATCGTGGTTACATCGGGAATCGTCGCCAATACCAGCTTCGCATTTGGCAAATTCGCCTTCAGCGAGTCAATCGCTTGATTGTACAAAGCGGTGAATGTTGAGGTAGCGGTTGGCGTCGTAGGTTGAAGCGTGGTGGAGGAAACTCCGCCGCTTGTCGCGTATCCCAGAACATCGTTGTTGCCAAGCCAGAAGCTGACAATGCCTGGGTTCAACGCTTTTGCCTGATCGAGCAAACGCTTGCCGAACGCCGCTTGATTACGCATCACCAGACTGAAGAACGGATTGTTGCGCGGGGCTCCCGCTTTCACCGTGATGCTCGTTGTGTCGAGAAAGTCGAAAATTACTGCGCCCGGCACTCCCAGATTGTCATAGGGGCGAGCGAGAGCAGTGTTCGTAGGGGCTCCGGCAGTTAAGCCCTTCGGTCCAATAACGGGGCCGGTAAGACTGATGATTTCGTATCGAGCGGCTTTTCCAGTGGCTGGGTCTGCATTGCCAGGGTCTGAGTACCATGGCTGCTCAAACTGTCCCAGCGATGCGCCCGCTACTTTCATTTGGTCGGCAATGATGTTGGGATAGCTGTATCCTTGCGCAGATTGATACAGTCCATTTGATTGGTAACCTGCGGCAAGGCTATTGCCGATCGCCACATACTTCGTGACTGTCAGTGAGCCCATGCTTGGACCAGGGACGCCCGAGGGCGGGTCGATGGTGCAGCCGATGAGACCCCCAACGATGAGCGCACCAAGAAGATTGATAATTGCTTTCATTGTTCGTTCTCCGTTCGATTAAAGGCTAAAGCCTATGTTGGCGCCAAAGAGGTTTGCAATGGACTTATAAGTTCCGTTGAATCCATTTGCTGCATTCGTCACTTTACGCTCGTCGAAAGGCAAATAGAGATACGCCAGGTCGAGCGTCATCGAATTGCCCATCTTGAACCCTAAGCCGACGTTGAAGCCGTTCCGATTTGCGTCCGGAAGCTGAGGCTCCACATACGCAGTGGGGACGGGGGATTTGTCATACAAATACCCGCAGCGAAGTTGTAGTTTGCCCATCGTGTATTCCGCGCCGACGCGAAGAATAAATGAGTCCTTGTATTTTCGTGGTGCGACGATTGAAGCCGAAGGGTCACTGGCGAAATCGATCTTCAACTGATCATAGACCGACCAGCCGATGCTCTGGTAATCTGCTTCGATCTCCAGATCGCCAATCTTGTATGATGCGCCGACGAAGAACGTGGAGGGAAGCGTCAACGAAGCAGAGGCATCCCCCTTCGGAAGTGGGATGGAGGTGTAGTCGGGATTGAACGACGCCGTTCCGGTGGCATTCATTTTCACCGAGCTTCTGTAGGAAAAGCCGACTTGCAATTCAGGCATAACCTTGTAGATCGCTCCGAAGCTGAAGCCAATTCCCGTTGCATTCAAGGTCAGGTTCAATTGCGGAGGCGGTGCAGAAAAAATCCACGTATCCGGAAGTCCTTTGAGTTTCACATTGCCAATCGCATAGCTCACGCCAGCACCCACGCTCAACTCAGGCGTTACGCGGTAGCCAATCGATGGCGTGATGAAAAACGACTGGAGGTCGATCTTTTGCGCGAACAATTTTCCTTCCCAATTCGATGGCCACTCGGAACCAAGCCCGAATGGGTTGTACACGCCAATCGCTGCCGTCATCCCGTCTTCAATCTCATAAGAGGCGTAGAGATTGATGGGCGGGAAAACTTGGTCGACCATCTTTGTTTCTTGATTGAACGTGTTGAAGTAGGAGCCTTTGGGAATTATGATAGTTGAGCCGAGATACATCTGCATACCTCGTTGACCCGCGAGTCCGGCAGGATTAAAGTAAATTGCCGATAGGTCGTACGCCCGTGCAGCCCAAGCACCGCCTTGCGCCATTGCGCGAGCGCCGTGCTCGTTCAGTTGGAATCCACCTCCAAATGCCGTCACAGCAGCCAAGATGACCACCATAGCCGCAGTCGCAATGTGAAGTAGAACGCGTTTCAAGGGAACCTCCTGTGATAATTGTTTGTGATGGTGGAGTTAGGTCAGTAAAAGTTGCGAGAATTGTACTGAATAGGAGTATGAGAAGCAAGTTGCAAGTTACCCCGATATCTTGCGCGAATCTGCAACGCTGGCCGGCCAACAGGGCGGAATCAAGAGGTAGCCGCACACCTTTAGCGTGCATTGCGTATTACCCTCTGGCCGGGGCGCGAAAGAATCGCCCAAAGTTTGCAGCGACCACAATCCTTTCCTTGTTTGGTCAACCCGCCAAGATCGATGCGCACCAATTAGATGCCAAGCTTGGCGATGTTTGCCTTCACGTCGGCAGCAGACTTATCCAATGCCGCCTGCTCATCGGGCATTAGTTTGATCTGGATGATCTGTTCCATTCCTTTTCTGCCAAGCTTTATGGGCACACCTGCAACAACGTCCTTTTGTCCGTACTCGCCTGTCAACCAAGTAGCGCAAGGAAGGATGCGCTTCTTGTCCTTGGCAATGGCCTCTATCATTTGCACGGCGGAAGAGGAAGGGGCGTAGTATGCACTCCCCGTCTTGAGATAGTTGACGATTTCGATGCCGCCATCCCGTGTGCGCTTAACGAGCCGGTCGATGGTTTCTTTGTTCATCAGGTCGGGCAGTGGAATTCCGGCTACGGTAGAATACCGAGGAAGAGGAACCATCGAATCTCCGTGTCCCCCTAAAACAAACGCGGAGACATCTTCGACCGAAACATTGAGTTCGAGCGCGATGAACGACCGGAACCGTGCGGAATCCAACACGCCGGCCATACCGATGACCCGATGCCGCTCGAATCCGCTTACTTTGTACGCCACATACGTCATCACATCTAACGGGTTTGATACGACGACGATGATCGCATTGGGAGATTTGGCTACGGCTTGTTCCGTGCACGACTTGACGATATCGGCGTTGGTTTTCTGAAGGTCATCTCGGCTCATTCCCGGTTTGCGCGCAATGCCTGCCGTAATCACTACGATATCCGAACCGGCGGTTGCATCGTAGTTCGTTGTGCCGAGCACTTTGCTGTCGAATCCTTCCACCGGAGCGGATTCGAACATATCAAGCCCTTTGCCTTGTGGAATGCCGTCAACGACATCAACCAACACGACTTCGTTTGCAAACTCCTTCTCTGCAATTCTTTGAGCGACCGTTGCTCCGACATTGCCGGCACCAACCACGGTAATCTTTTTCATGAGGAAGATCTCCTAGAGTTTGGTTGGGAGAATGTAGATCGTGAACATGCTGGGAACAAAAAAGCCCCCTGAGTTCTGGAGGCTTGGCAATTCAACTTATGCTGTTGCTGGATAGATGCTGACGCGTTGCTTTGTCTTGCTGACGCGTTCAAACTTCACAACGCCGTCGGAAAGGGCGAAGAGAGTGTCGTCGCTGCCAATGCCGACGTTCTGACCGGGATGAAACTTTGTGCCGCGCTGCCGAACGAGAATGTTGCCTGCCAACACGTTTTGACCTCCGAACCGCTTCACACCGAGGCGCTGCGCATTGCTGTCGCGTCCGTTCTTAGTACTTCCTCCACCTTTCTTATGTGCCATGCTTCTTACTCCGCTCTTTACGCTAAGTGTGTAACTTCAATTTCAGTGTATTGCTGACGATGTCCGCGGCTTACCTTGTACCCTTTCCGCTTCTTCTTCTTGAACACACGAACCTTATCGTCTTTCAAGTGTCGAATCACTTTCGCCTCGACGTAAGCCCCGCTAATGTAGGGGCTTCCCACAGTGGTCTTTGTATCGTCTGCCCGTAAAATGACTTTGTCGAACTTGACCTTTGCGCCGACGTCAACTTTGAGCTTTGGGACAAAGAGCTTTTCCGATGTGGTAAGTTTTACTTGGCTGCCTGCAATATCTACAACTGCGAACATATTTTCCCTCATTGTTTTACTTGAACTGGTACAAATTTATTCAAAAAGTGCCGGAAAGTCAACGGAAAAACCGTGCAAGGTAAACCCCGTTAGAAGCAGAACGCTGCACTGTCCTCCATACGGGGATGTCATGAACCGGATGATTGTGAAGAAGGAGAAACGGCTGATTATTTTTTCAGGAGACGGAGACTGTTGAAGACGACGAGCAACGCCGCGCCATCATCGGCAAGAATCGCAAACCAAAGAGTGGAGACGCCAAAAACGCCAAGGAAGAGAAACACAATTTTTATGAGCAGTGCGAAGGCAATATTTTGCTTGATGATTCCCATTGCTTTTCGCGCGATTCGAATTGCCTGCGGAAGAGAATGGATTTCTTCAGAGATCAAGACCGCATCGGCTGTTTCGATAGCAGTATCGGAGCCAACGTTCCCGATGGCGATGGAGACGTCGGCAGCCGCTAATGCCGGTGCATCGTTGATCCCATCGCCGACCATTGCCATTGTTCCTTCCGAGCTTTTCAATTGCTCGATGATGTTCAATTTGTTTTCGGGAAGGAGTTCGGCATGGACGTGATCGATGCCGAGTTCTTTCCCGATTGATTCCGCTACTGAAGAGTGGTCGCCCGTCAGCAAGACGATTGGTCGGATGCCGAGGTGGTGGAGTTCGTCAATCGTTTTTGCGCTTTCACTGCGCGCCAAATCCGATAATACGATCAAGCCCAGCACGTTATTGGCATCTGCGAGGATGAGGACGGTTCGTCCGTCGGTGTGGAAGTGCTGCAACGATTGCCGAAGGTGGTCGGTCGCTAATCCTTGTTCGTCGATCAGCGAATAATTGCCGAGGAAAAAACGCTGACCGTTAAAGTCGGCGCGAATTCCTTTACCGTGGATCGCTTCAAAAGACCGGACGCGATTGTTGTTCGGCTCGAACCCTTCTTCCAACGCTTTTGCAATGACGGCATCGGCCATCGGATGTTCGGAATTGACTTCTAACGCCGCCGCTATTTCAAGAATCTCTTGTGCATTCAATGAGTGCAGCGCGACGACGTTGTTGACGCGAAGTTTTCCTTCCGTCAACGTGCCGGTCTTGTCGAATGCCATGGCGCGAACGGACGCAAACGTTTCAATATGTTTTCCCCCTTTGAAGAGCAAACCGATCCGCGTCATCGCTGTGAGCGCCGAAACGATGGTGACCGGAGTCGAAATGAGCAGCGCGCATGGACACGAGATGACCAGCAGCACGAGCGCACGATAGAACCACTCGTGAAACTGTTGAGTGAACAAAGGGGGTACGACGGCAACAAAAAATGCTGCAATGAACATGGCCGGTGTGTAGTACGTTGCAAATGTTTCGACGAAAAGTTGCCGCTTGGCTTTTCCGATTTGAGCGTCTTCGACGAGATGAATGATGTGCGCAAGCGTCGAATCGTTCGAAGGTTTTGTTGCACGAATGCGCAGCGCGCCGCGTTGATTCAGCGAACCGGCAAAAACATCGGAGCCGGCATGCTTGACCACAGGCATGGATTCGCCCGTGACCAACGATTGATCCACCGACGACGTTCCTTCCACGACGATACCATCGAGAGGAATTCGTTCTCCAGGGCGAACGAGAATGATCGTTCCACTCTTGACGCTTGCCACCGGCATTGCGATCTCTCGGTCTTCATGGATGACGGAAGCGGTGGGAGGAGTAATGCGGAGAAGCGAACGAATAGCATTCCGAGCGCGATCGGCGCTTAATGATTCCAACAGCAATGACATCGAATAAAAGACGGTGACGGCGCTCGCTTCGGCAGAGTTGCCGAGGGCAAGCGCGCCGATTACAGCGGTAGTCATCAGGATGTTGACGTCCAGCGAGGCGTTGCGAACGGATTTCCACGTTTTCACAAAGATGTGCACACCACCGATCAGAATTGCGGCGATGAAAACGACATGACTGGCGAGCGACGAAGGAAGCGCGGCTTTGACGATGAGACCGAGAACGAGCAATGCTGCGGCGATGGATGTCGACAGAAGTTGTTTGCGGGATGTTTTTATCAGCGTCGAGTTGTTCTGCCGATCGATCGGGTAGCCGGGTAAGCCGATACCGGGCAAGGCATCAAGAATTTTCGACTCCGCTATCGAATGCCGCACCCGCAAGCGATGCGCAACGACGTTGAACTCCAACGACTCTATGCCTGCCAACGGCCCTAACCGTTGCCTGATCTTCATTTCTTCCGTTGCACAACACAGATCGGAAATGACGAACGTTGTTTCACGAATTTCAGAATGCGGCGGCATGGCTGGAGTCGGTTAGAGCGTTTGTTGGAATTCCATCTTCACATCGGCGGTGAGGGTTTCGTTCATGCTGCCGGTTCGATAGCCCTGAAGATCGACCGTGATGTATGTGTAACCGAGCGACTTGAGATGCGCAACGCATTTCGAACGGAATGCAGCATCGAACAGTTGGGGAAATTCTTGCTGACTCAATTCGATGCGTACCGTTGTATCGTCGTGATGACGAACGCGGAACTGGCGAAATCCGTGGTCGCGGAAAAATGTTTCTGCCGAGTCAATCTTCATAAGATTCTCCTTCGTGATGCCGGTCCAATACGGAAAACGGGAAGCGAGGCAAGCAAACGAGGGTTTGTCCCAGAACGGAACACCCAAGTGCTTTGCCAACTCGCGTACATCTGCCTTTGAAAAATTCGTCTCAAGCAACGGTGAACGAACGTTTTGCTCTCGCTTGGCGGCCATGCCGGGACGAAAATCCACCAGATCATCGGTGATGGTTCCATCGGCGATATGGGCGATTCCCTCTTCCGCGGCGATGGCGTGAAGTTTTCCGAACAATTCGCTCTTACAGAAGTAGCATCGGTTCGGTGGATTTTGCTGGAACTTTAGATTGTCCGTTTCTTCAGTATCGACCACGCGAATCCGCGCGCCGAATTTTTGCGCCGTTGCAAGAGCCTCCTCGAATTCGCGCGTCGGATATGTGGCTGACCTGCCGATGACGGCGAGGGCGTTTGCGCCCAGCACGTCGCACGCGACCCGCAATACAAGTGTGCTGTCGATGCCGCCCGAGTAGCCGATGGCAACACTGCCGAGCAGGCGGAGAGTTTCTTGAAGGTTAGAATATTTTTCGGTTATGGTGTCAGACAACATTTTCTTTTTCCGTCGTCAACTGTTGTTCGAGTTGTGCACGTACAGCCGCAGTCGGCATTTGTTGGCCAGTCCAGAGCTTGAATGCCGCCGCGCCTTGTTGGATAAACATCTCCAAACCGCCGATGGTGTTCGCGCCTGCATTATGCGCCTGAGAAAGGAATTTCGTTTGTCGAGGCCGATACACGACGTCGAAGGCCAATTGATGCGATTGGAATTCTGCCGCAGTTCCCAACGGCGATTCGTTGTCATGTGGGTGCAATCCTATCGGCGTTGTATTGACAACGAGTTTGGATTCCATGAATTGAGCGCTTCTGCCTATTCCATCGAAAGGGACAACCTCGCCGCTGCAATTCATGTTCTTGAGAATCGATTCCCCTTTATGCTTGTCCCGCGCTGCGATCCAAATGAAATCCGGCTTGAAGGATTTTGCAAGGGCGAATACTGCCGCACGCGCCGCGCCTCCAGCGCCGAGAATCAGCACGCGTTGCGATTCGATGTCGCGCTCGTACGGTCGTAGGGTCTCGGCCACGCCGATAACGTCAGTGTTGGTTCCGAACAGTTTCTTTTCTTGGATGGATACGGTGTTCACGGCGCCGATGCTTCTCGCATCGTTATCTATTGTATCTAAGAGTGGAATGATCTGTTGTTTGTGCGGAATCGTAATGTTGAATCCGGCAAAATGTTGTTCAACCAACTCGTGCACGCACGTCGTAAGCTGAAACGCCGGCGTTTCCTTCAGTTCGTAGTTCCAGACGATACGCAACGCATCAAACGCGGTTTGAAACATGAGCGGTGAGAGAGAATGGCCGAGGGGTTGGCCGATGAGAGCAAGTCGTTTCACAACGGATATGAGCGGCTATCCTTTGAGAAGATACGAAAATGGGGGGCGCATCGATTCGGACGGATAGTGCTCGATAAAATCTTTTTTAAGCTCGGGTACCATGTAAAAGGCCGTCCGAAATGCCTCCACCGCTGCGTCGATGCGCGAGAGTGCAAGAAAGACGCGGCCTTGGCTGAAGTGGGCAGGCGCAAAATCCTTACGCAACCGAATGCTTTCCGAGAGCGCCTGCAGCGAGCGTTCGTAGATTCCAAGCTCTAAAAGCGTGTCGCCGTAATCGAACCACGCCTCGGCATTGTCGGGGTCTAATTTCAACACCATTTGGTAGCTGTCGAGACAATCATCGAAGCGGCTCAGATTGTACTCGGCGTCCGCGCGCGCGTGCCATAGTTCAGGATAATCCTGAGAGATACTCAAGGCGCGCTTGTAATCCGCGAGCGCTTTTTTGGGCTGGGCAAGCGCGTCCCAGCAGCAACCACGGCCAAAGTATGATTCGTAGTGCTGTTCGTCGTGCTTTAATGCCTTAGTATAGAAATCGATGGCTTGCTTGTAGTCGGCAAGTTCTTCGTAAGCATTACCAAGATTGTGAAGCGCCGGAACATCTGCCGGGTCGTGTTCCAACATGGTTTTGTAACAGCGGATGGCGTCGTGGAACTTGCCGAGATTCGCAAACGCGTTTCCCATGTTATACCATGCCGCGGGGAAATCATCGGTAATCGCCAACGCCAGCTCGTAGCTTTCGATGGATTTGTCGTACTGGCCGATGCGATTCAACACAATGCCTCGGTTATACCATCCGTTGAAATTGTAAGGATCAAGGTTGAGATGCTCATCGTAACAGCGAATGGATTCTTCCGACTGTTCCAGATAGTCGTAGCAAAATCCCAACTCGTACCAAGCGTCGGCGTGCTCAGCTTCGATCGCCACGATCTGTTTGAAAATCGTTATCGCATCTGCGAAGCGTTCTAATTTTTCCAGCGTTACTCCTTTGTGAAACTGGGCATCGAGGTTATCCGGGTCCAGCACAATGGCCGTCTCGAATGATGCAAGCGCCTCTTCCGATCTTGCAAGATTATCCAGCGTGATGCCGCGATTCACGAAAATCTCCGGGTCGGTGGGATTCAGACTGAGCGCCTTTTCGTAGCACTCCAACGCGTCTTCATAGAGAAACAAATTGTTGAGGATCATTCCCTTTCGCTGCCAAGCGTCGGCGTTGAAGGGTTCGAACGAGAGAAGCTTTTGGCAGAACTGTAACGCTTCGTCAAACTTTTCGTGTTCAAAATAGAACTGGATAATTTCTTCCAACGCTTCCGGACTATTGATATCCTTGCCGTTGTCCTTCAGCATTTCGCGGAAACGTCGGAGTTCATCATCCCAACGGTCTGTCCGACGTCGGGGTCGGTTGTCTTCAAATCGGTCTTGCTCGGGCACAGGCGTTTTCCCCATACGCAATAAAACAAGTTTTGAAGTTGGAGTCAAGTAACGGCTCACATTAAGAGAGCAAGCAGTCGAATTATCTCGAAAAAGCGGTTGCGTTGCTTTTCGGGCAGTGTTGGAGTATATTCCACCACCAAGATGCGATGATTGCAGATAACCTCAGGGATGTGAGGGAAACAATTGCGGCGGCTTGCAGGCGTTGCAAGAGAAATCCTGATGAAGTGACGCTGGTAGCAGTGTCCAAGACCTTCGGAGTGGAAAGGATTCGGGAGGCGGTTGAGGCCGGGCAACTTGATTTCGGCGAAAACTATGTTCAGGAATTGCTGCCGAAACGTGAGCAGTTGCCGAATCGGGAGATGCGATGGCATTTCATAGGCCACCTGCAATCGAACAAGGCAAAGTTCATCGCGCCGTTCGTCCATCTGATCCATTCGGTGGATGATTTTGACTTGGCGAAGGAACTCAATAAGCGGGCGGCCAACCTCGGCCGCGTGGTGCACGCCCTTATCGAAGTTCACACAACTGACGAGTCCACCAAGTTTGGCGTTCTACCTGAACGCACGTTGGCGTTGGTCAAGTCGGTGGCCGCACTGCCGAACGTACGGATTCGCGGCTTGATGACGATGGGTCCGCTTTCGGGAGGCACAGAGACCGCGCGTTGGTCGTATCGAATGTTGCGGGAATTGAGAGATGAAGTCGCGGCGGCTGGCATTGAAGGAGCAGCGATGGAACATCTATCTATGGGAATGAGCAACGATTATGAGGTCGCCATTGAAGAGGGGGCGACCATTGTTCGTATTGGAACCTCTGTATTCGGCGAGCGTTCGTAGGGTGAACATCAAAGGTGAACAATGAAAATCACACCGTTGGAAATCAAACGACAGCAGTTCAAGAAGGTGATGCGGGGATACGATTCCGTCGAGGTCGACACCTTCCTCGACATGTTGTCGAATGAAGTTGAGGATCTTCTTCGCCTCAACAAGGAAATGAAAGACAAGCTGATCGGCCTCGAAACTCAGCTTGTTGACTACAAAAACATGGAGAAGACGCTGCAGCAGACTCTTCTGCAAGCGCAAGAAACCAGCGGCAGGTCCATTGAGAACTCGCGCAAAGAAGCCGACCTGATCATCAAGGAGGCGGAGTTGAAGGCTTCGCAGATCGTTGAAAAGGCGCGGCTCGATTTTGCTCGAGCGAAAGAAGAAATCTCGACGTTGAAAGCGAGGAAGGAGAGCATGCTCAGCAAGCTGCGCGTGTTGCTTTCCTCCGAGCTTGACCTCATCCGCGCATTGGATATTGATGAAGACAATGTGTTGCGGGGCGACCGTTCTCAAGGCACCGGCAAAGACCAGATTGAAATTGACGATATCCTGAAAAAGCTATGATAGAACTGCGGAAGCACATCAACGAAGCCGTCGAATTCCTTCGCACCCAAACCGATGCAACACCGAAGGTCGGCATTATTCTCGGCACCGGTCTCGGCGGATTGGCGAAAGAGATCAAGAAGGATGCGGTGATTGACTACGAGAAGATTCCACACTTTCCGGTCTCGACCGTGGAATCGCATCACGGCAAACTTATCTTCGGTCGGCTTGACGGCAAGAGCGTTGTGGCGATGCAAGGGCGGTTTCATTACTACGAACAATATTCCCTGCGGCAGGTGACGTTTCCCGTTCGCGTCATGAAGTTTCTCGGCGTAGAAAACCTGCTGATCTCCAACGCCGCGGGTGCGTTGAATCCTCTTTTCCGCAAGGGAGAAGTGATGATCATGACGGATCATATCAACTTGCTGGGCGACAATCCGTTGATCGGCCCGAATGACGATTCGCTCGGTCCGCGCTTTCCGGATATGTCCGAGCCGTATAACAAGGGCCTGATCGCGTTGGCGGAACAAGCCGCATTGGATTTGAAGATTCCGGTGCAGAAGGGAGTGTACGTTGCCATGCAGGGGCCGACGCTCGAAACTCGTGCGGAGTATCGCTTCCTTCGGGCCATCGGTGCGGATGCAGTTGGTATGTCGACAGTGCCAGAAAATATTGTCGCCAACCACATGAACATGAAATGCCTCGGCTTTTCGATTCTCACGGACGAATGCTTTCCGGACGCGCTTACGCCGGTAACGCTGGACGAAGTGTTGAAGGTGGCAACCAAGGCCGAGCCGAAGATGACGGCGATCATGAAGGAAGTGGTGAAGCGCATGAAGTTGTAGCAAGCGCCATGGTGCATCTCGGCAAAGGATTGGTTGTTCTCGGTCTGGTGATCGTCGTGGTTGGTATAGCGATGATGTTCGCTCCGAAAATTCCCTACCTCGGAAAACTGCCGGGCGACATTCACATCAAGAAAGATAACTTCGAGGTCTACATCCCCGTTGTCACGAGCCTGCTCGTGAGCGCGGTCGTCAGCGGCGCACTGTGGTTGATATCCCAGTATCTCAAGAAGTAAAAGAGGCATAACAATTCTGAGTGAAAGACCAGTGTTCAAACAGCTGACCGATAAGATCAATTTTTCTGAATTCGAGGCGAGTGTCTCGAAGTATTGGGACGAGCACGAGATCTTCAAGAAATCCATTACCTCGCGTGAGGGAAAGCCGCGCTTTACGTTCTACGAAGGTCCGCCGACGGCGAACGGCAAGCCGGGCATTCACCACGTTATGGCGCGTACGCTGAAAGACATCATTTGCCGATACAAGACGATGCAGGGATTTCAGGTGCATCGCAAGGCGGGGTGGGACACGCACGGATTGCCGGTGGAAATTGAAGTCGAAAAGGCGCTTGGCTTCAAGCACAAAGACCAGATTGTTGAGTTCGGCGTGGCGAAGTTCAACGACGAGTGCCGCAAGTCCGTGTGGAAATACAAGACGGAATGGGAAGAGATGACCCGGATGATGGGCTACTGGGTCGACCTTCAGCATCCGTACGTCACGTTCGAGAATAACTACATCGAGTCGGTCTGGTGGGCGCTGCGTCAGTACTTCGATCGCGGCTTGATCTACAAAGGATACAAGATTCAGCCGTACTGTCCGCGGTGCGAAACGCCGCTCTCATCACACGAGGTGTCGCTTGGATATAAAGACGTCAAAGACCCCTCCATCTACGTCAAGCTGAAAGTGAAGGGGGAGGAGAACACGTACTTCCTCGTCTGGACGACAACACCGTGGACGCTCATCTCCAACGTTGCGCTCGCCGTCCATCCTAACATTGACTACGTGAAAGTTCTTCACAAGGGTCAACAACTGATTCTAGCGGAAGCGCGGCTTGTTGTTCTCGACGACGAGTATCAAGTGGTGGAGAAGTTGAAGGGACGCGTGCTGGTGGGTAAAGAGTACGAACGCATG
>JACRFF010000160.1 GCA_016218005.1 Ignavibacteriales bacterium | reverse complement strand
TACAACAGTCTTTTCCCTCTGGTGGCAGAAAAATGAGGGCTAATACGACCGAGCCATTTGGACGATCTATATCAGTAATAAAAGGATTTGCATTATTAGTCGCTTGTTACTATTTTCACAAATAGACAGATTCAAAGGACTGGAAAATATATGGCTGGAACGAGAATTGTCATTATCGGTGCGGGGGTGATGGGCCAGGGACTTGCCGAGGCGATATCCTCTGCAGGGCATGAGGTTACAATTGTTGATCGGACCACAAAACTGGCCGAACGGGGCGTCAAGGCGGTGGGTGAATCGCTTGACCGGGAGATCGGACGCTGGGGGTTGACCACCTCCGACAAGAAGGCAATTTTGGCCCGAATCCACCCTTCCTCCGACCTGAGCGAAGCGGAAGAAGCTGAAATTATACTGGAGGCCATCCCAGAAGACCTGGCCAAAAAACGCGCCCTGTTCGAAAAACTCGACCAGGTCTGTAATCCGAAAGCGATGTTTGTGACGAACACCTCGACCCTATCCATCTCGGAAATTGCGGCTTTGACCCAGAAGCCGGAGCGGCTCATAGGCATGCACTTCCTGAACCCGGTCACCAAAATTCCGCTGGTCGAGATTGTCAAAGGGCTCAAGACGGACACCGAGACCTTCAGCAAAGCGGTCGCTTTCGCGGAACTTCTGGACAAGAAGTGGATCACCGTAATCGAGTACCCCGGATATGTGACAACCCGGATAATCGTGCCGCTTCTCAACGAGGCGATGCACGTTCTTATGGAGGGAGTGGCCACAGCGGAAGATATCGACGAAGCGATGAAACTGGGATTTGGGTTCAATGTCGGTCCGCTGGCGCTGGCCGACATGATGGGGCTGGACGTGGTGATGTCGTGGATGATGAACCTGTTGGGCGAGCTATCGGACCACAAGTACAACCCCTGTCCAGTTCTGCGGAAGCTGGTACGGGCGGGGCATCTGGGCGTCAAGACCGGCCGCGGATTCTTTGAATACGACAAGGAAGGAAACCGGATTGCCTCCCGGCTCAACGGCCATGCTATGGAGGTCACGAAATGAAGATTCTCGTGCTCAATTGCGGGTCGTCATCGGTCAAATACCAGTTTATCGATACGACCACCGGCGTGGCGCTTGCCAAGGGATTGGTATCGCGGATCGGCCTGGCGGAGGCGGTGGTCACCCACAAGCCCTTCGATCGTCCCGAAGTCAAAGTTTCGGCCGAGATTCTGGACCATATCATTGCCATTGAATATGTCATAACCATGCTGATGTCGCCTAATCACGGCGTGATCACCGACAAGAAACAGATCGATGCGGTTGGGCACCGGGTGGTGCACGGCGGCGAAGAGTTCACCGAGTCGGTCCTGATCACCAGCGATCTGATGGCCAAGCTAAGAGCGCTGATCGAATTGGCTCCCCTGCACAACCCGCACAATATCCGGGGAATCAATGCCTGCCAGAAAGCTCTCCCGCACGCTCCGCAGGTGGCGGTGTTCGACACCGCATTTCAT
>JACRFF010000157.1 GCA_016218005.1 Ignavibacteriales bacterium | reverse complement strand
CTGACCAATACCCCTTGACTGGTTTCCAGATGATAGAACAGTTTTTTGATCAAGCTGATTTCTTCTACATCCAATCCCAGCCATTGCCTGGCGTATTCCCCGGCGGATTCCAGGGGCAAAGTTTTGGCGGTGACCTGGAGGATTTTTTCTTTGCCGTCGCGCAAAATGCGCACATTGCTCGAGCGAATAATTTTCCCCGACACCACAAAGGAACCCAAAATGGTTCCGACTTTGGGAATATGGAAAAGCTCTCGCACTTCCGCCAAGCCGATCACATCTTCGCGGGTATCCGGCGCCAGCAAGCCTTCCAAAGCCTTGCGGACATCGTCTTCCATTTCGTAAATCACGCGGTAAACGCGAATATCCACCTGCTCGCGGGTGGCCATTTCCCGCGCCTTAATATTGGGATGCACGTGGAACCCCAAAATAATCGCGCTGGTCGCCGACGCCAACAGCACGTCGCTTTCGGAAATCGCTCCTACGCCCTTGTGCACAATGCGGACGGCCACTTCGCCGGTGCGCAAGCGCTGCAAGGTGTCGCAAATCGCTTCGACGGAACCGTCCGCGTCGCCCTTGATAATCAGCGACAATTCGCGGACGCCGCCTTCCTTGATGCGTTGAGCGAACTGGTCCAAACTGTACGTGCGAATCTGGCGGAAAGTCTGTTCGCGCTGCAGCAACTGGCGGCGCATAGCAATGTCCTTCACTTCACGCTCATTTTCGAACACGACAAAGGAATCTCCCGCCTGCGGCGCGCCCGAAAAGCCCACCACCTGCACAGGTTTTCCCGGCGTCACCAATTCAATGGGACGACCCCACTCGTCGAGCATCGTGCGCACTTTTCCGTATTGCTGCCCGGCCACGAAATTATCGCCGGAACGCAGCGTTCCTGCTTGTACCAAAACCGTCGCCAAAATGCCGCGTCCCTTGTCGAGACGGCTTTCGATAACAATGCCGCGCGCGCGTCGCTCCGGATTGGCTTTCAATTCCAGAATATCGGCGGTCAGCAAAA
Source organism: Ignavibacteriales bacterium (assembly GCA_016218005.1). Classification (GTDB taxonomy): domain Bacteria; phylum Bacteroidota; class Ignavibacteria; order UBA10030; family UBA10030; genus JACRFF01. The sequence goes on along the minus strand of JACRFF010000157.1, from coordinate 147 downwards.
TTTCTTCGAGCAGGGTATCAATACCCTGACCGAATTTCGCGGAGATTTCGGCGGACTGAATTTTTCCGCCCCACTGTTCCACGAGCACGTTCTTTTCCGCCAATTGCTGGCGAATGCGTTCGGGATCGGCGCTCGGTTTATCCACTT
>JACRFF010000017.1 GCA_016218005.1 Ignavibacteriales bacterium | reverse complement strand
TGACGGTCGCAATAGGCGGCTTTCAGAATGTTCAGGCGCGATCGAAAATTTCACTCCTTCCGGGAAACGATCAGACGGTAGCCGGTCTCCCGGCTGTTCAGGCAACCCAGCACGATGTCGGCAATATGGTTCTGGGCATATGGAACAACGGCATATTCGGCGACCAGGGCGGAGGCGTTTCCGACGTCTTCACCGGCCGACTGGTCAAGGCCTGCGAGTTTCCCAAAGGGTCCGACACCCGGTATCTGTACTCCGGTGGGTTCTGGATCGGCGCGGTACTGGGAAGAGATACGCTGGTATCTCTGGGGTACGAGGGCTGGACGGCGCGAGGCGAGATGTTCCCCGATCAGGCCCCCCTCGGCAATATGGTCTATCGATCCATCATCGACCCATCCAAACCCGAATATGACGACGCTGTGTCAGAGCAGGATTTCATCGCCGTCTATTACGATACCTGCTCCTATTGTCGTCACTCCCTGTATGTCCAGGTAACCCAGCGATCTTTCGCCTGGTCGTATTCCTATGCTCAGAATTTTGTGCTGTTTGACTACGCGATCAAAAACATCGGCCGTAGCCGTTTGAAGAAAGTCTATTTGGGCATATTTGTTGACGCCGATGTGCACACCATGACCAATGTCTCGGGTGCCGGCGATGACATTTGCGGTTTTCGACGCTCTCTGCCGGCCTGGTACGCGCCGAGCGGGGCCGGATGGGAGGATACGGTCAATGTGGCCTGGGTCGCCGACAACGACGGTGACATGAACGTCTCCCCCCCATTGGGACCGGTGCCAAATGTCACCGGCACCCGTATCATCCGGACACCATCCGATTCCCTGAAAGTTTCATTTAACTGGTGGGGACCAAACGGCGATCCCCGCTTGGATTTCGGACCGCAGGGACGGAGAACCTACCGCGATCTTGGCCACGGCGGACTCGGAACCCCCAACGGCGACCAGAACGAATATTACTTCCTCCGAAACAATGAGTTCGATTACGATCAAATTTTCACCGCTTCGATCCTGCCGACCGACACCCAGTGGATGTACCCGCCGCAGGATTATGCCGGGACATGGTCGATGGGGTCGGACACCAGATACCTGCTGTCCTTCGGGCCCTTTGATATCGATCCCGGCCAGACCCTGCCGCTCTCCTTCGCCTATGTGGGTGGTCTCGGATTTCACAAAGACCGGAATAATCTGACGAACCTGCCGAACAACCCCGGTGCTTTTTACAACAATCTTGATTTCTCCAATCTCGGGTACAACTGCACCTGGGCCTCGTGGATTTATGACACACCGGGGTACGACAGCGACTCCGATGGGTTCGCGGGCAATTTCCGGGTTTACACATCGGGAATCCTTGAGATTGACACGACCGTCACCCCGCCCGAAACCACGTTTGCTGTCAATGACACCTTCTGGACTTCGGGTGACGGCGTGCCCGATTTCAAAGGCGCCTCCCCGCCCCCCGCGCCTACCGTTCGGCTTCTCCCAAGTGTGGGCAGGATTTTGGTCCGGTTTAACGGCTTGAGATCAGAAACTACCCCCGATGCTTTCACCAAGAAACTCGATTGGGAGGGGTACCGCGTCTATTATTCCCGCGATGACCGCGCCTCCAGCTATTCTCTGCTGGAATCATTCGACAAACAGGATTTCAACAAATATGTCTGGGATGTCCATGGGTACACCGGCGCCTGGGCCTTGAAAGACATTCCATATACACTCCGCGAACTGCGGTGCCGGTACGCCCCGGATTCATGCGACGACTCGACCTGGAACCCGCTCTTATATACGCGGGAGAATCCATTCCATGCTCCGGGCTTCCCCGATTCCATCATGTACTTTGCGCCTCAGGACTATAACCGCTCCGAGCTGGGGGTCTCAACCCGTATCGTGAAGCGCTTCCCCAACCAGGAGAAACCGGCCATCCTCAACAAGGATTCGTGCCTGGCGACCGACACCACCGAGGATGGGTACTTCAAGTACTACGAGTATGAGTACGAGATCAATGATGTTCTGCCCACCGTCCTGTACTATGTGTCCGTCACCGCCTTCGATTTCGGATCCCCATCATCGGGCCTGCCGTCGCTGGAAACGCCCCGACATCTCCAGCCGAACATGTCCTATGCGCTGGCGTCATCGGACACGGTGGCGGTTCGAAACCTCAAGATCGAAGTCTATCCAAACCCATACCGCATCGACGGCAACTACGCGGCCGACGGATATGAAGGCACGAATGAATTTGAGCGAAGCCAGCACCCGGACCGCAACCGCCGCATCCACTTCTATAATCTCCCGCCCAAATGCACTATTCGCATCTTCACCCTCGACGGCGACCTGGTCCGCGAGATAGCGCACGATGTCGCCCCGTCCGACCCGCTCTCGACTCATGAATTGTGGGACCTGATCACCCGCAACACTCAGCTGGCGGTCTCGGGGTTATACTATTGGACGGTAGAAGCGTCCGACGGCTCGGTGCAAATCGGGAAACTGGTCTTGATTATGTAGGTCGGCGTTCCGAGTCCGCCGACAGGCGGACGAGAAACCCGACATCTTCCCTTCTTCTCTTCGTAGGTCGGGTTGCGAGTCACGCTTTAGCGGGACGAGCTACCCGACATCTTCTTCCTGTAGGTCCAAGCCCCCGTGGTTTCGACATCTTCTCTTCGTAGGTCGGGTTCCGAGTCCGCCCTCGGCGGACGAAAAACCCGACATCTTCCTTGACGGACGAGGACGTCCGCCTTGCACACAATTTTTTATAGGTCGAGACCCCCGTGGTTTCGGCATCTTCTCTTCGTAGGTCGGGTTGCGAGTCACGCTTTAGCGGGACGAGCTACCCGACATCTTCATCTTGTAGGTCCAAGCCCCTTCGGTGTCGTCATCTTCTTTCTTCCCGGTGGTTCTTACCACCGTCGTGTCGAGCGTAGCCGAGACATGAACTCTGCCGGGGTGCTATCCCGGCTTCATCAACTCAATCTATCACTCCGGTAAAGTCGCTACTTAAACAAATTCTCAATCACGCCGAGCTTATTGACCGTTTCGGTTGTCTTGTAAATCATCTCCTTGCCGTCTGCGGTCGTCCGGATAAAGAAACTGTTTAGATCGATCCCCTGAATATAGACTTCTAATGTGTCCAGCTTCCAGTCACGATACGAAAGGCGACGAAGGGTGGTGTCCACTCTGTTATAATACGCGTCATAGTTTGGATACCCGCCCCGGACCGGTAATGTAATTGAGTTCCGCGGACCGGCTCCATCCCAATCCTCAATCCGACAGACCTTGCTCGGAATTTTCCCCGTCACTGCATTACCATGAACGTCGGTGAACACGACAAATTGCCCGCCACCGACCGTCGTGCAAAAAATGGAATCATCACCGAATGGCTTCGCCGGCCGGCCGTCAAGATACCCCCGCCATGATCGCGTCTTGTATGTCATTTCTAACGTAACGGAATCTACCCATGATTGATCAGTCCCGTACCCAACAAACCGGGGGACATCCAGCTTGTGCGGATTGACGACGTAGACCTTGAAGGAGTCCGTCGGCTCATGCTTCCCCCTCGCATAATAAGCCATCATCTTGCCATCGGGAGACCACCGCGGCCCATAGCAATCATCGTTGCCCGACGTTATCTGGCGCAAGTCTGTGCCATCACGATTCATGACAAATAACTGGCGCGTCCCGAACGAGTACACACCCAGCGGAAGGGTCATGCCGAATGCAATAGATGTTCCGTCCGGGGAAAGATCGGGGTATTCGAAATATTGTTCGGCAGAATATACTTCCTTACGGAGATCCGAACCGTCAGTCTGAGCCAACCATAAATGGCCTGTTGTCCTTGCCTGGTAATACAAAAGAGTATGACCATCTTTGGATATCATGGGATAATCGACGCTACCCAATCCCTTTGTTATCTGAAGCGGGGTGCCGCCCGTGACCGGGACCATCCAGAGATTCATTTCCTCGCCGACGGCCGACGAGTAGATCAGCTGATTGTTGGGCGTCCAGCAAATCTCATTCTTGAAGGTATTATCGGATATCACGGAACGACTCGATTGCTCCGCCAGATTACAGATCATAATTTCAGAATGGTTCCTTCCTCGGGGGTGTACCCATGCTATCTCAGTGCCAACCGGAGACCAAGCAAAAGCCCAGGTACCTTCAGCTCCCAGGCAACCTGAGTCTGCGTGAACCAGCCGATTCTCTGTTCCATCAGATTTCATCGTCCAGAAGTCATATTTGCCGGGAGTCGACCGCAGATACCCGATGCGACTTCCATCAGGGGACCACTTCGGGGTTCGCCCAGCCCCAATCTTCATGCTCGTTCCACCGTTGAACGGGACTATGCAGATGTCAACATTGCCACTTGTGGCGTCCGGCGGTCTCCGCTCATACACGATTCGACTTCCATCCGGCGATACATTTTGCGCGTAAGCAAAGGTTGAATCTGAGGTCAGCCGCCGCGCTTCGCCCCCTGCCGTACTGATCACATACAGATCCCACTTTGCCTTCTCATCCGGTGCCGCGAACACAATCCACTTTCCGTCTGGAGAGAGGCCGGGCATGCCTGCAATCTTGCTCGTGGTAGTTCGAATCCACCGCGACGTGAAGTTCGGATTAAGCTCCACCCCTTTATTCGAAAAGTACAAATACCCCGCCACACTCAGAACTACCACCAGGGAGGCCGCCAGGATGAATTTGCGCCGTCGCACTCTCTTATTCCCACCGCTCACCGTCACTATTCCCTGCCG
>JACRFF010000156.1 GCA_016218005.1 Ignavibacteriales bacterium | reverse complement strand
TGACGTTGTCGCCGTTGGCAACAAATGCGTGCGACAACGCGCGGCCAATGCCGGATGTGGCCCCCGTGAGAAGAATGGTGCGAGGAGATTCTGCCATCAGTAATTCTTTTCTCTCTGAAGCAACGTCAGGAATTCATTTCGGGTTTTCACGTCGTCTCGAAACACTCCCAACATCGCGCTTGTCGTCGCCACCGAATTGATTTTTTCTACGCCCCGCATCACCATACAGAGATGACGCGCCTCCATAACGACGGCGACGCCTTGCGGCTGAAGATATTGGTACAGCGTCTCAGCGATCTGCTGCGTCAATCGCTCTTGAACTTGGAGGCGCCGAGAAAAGACCTCGACAATTCGAGGCATTTTGCTGAGACCGATGATCTTGCCGTTCGGAATATACGCAATGTGGCACTTGCCGTAGAATGGAATCAGGTGATGTTCGCAAAGACTGAAGAAGTCGATATCGCGAACGATCACCATCTCGCTATACTCTTCGTTGAAGAGGGCGCCATTGATAACAGCGTCAATATCTTGCCGATAGCCCTTCGTCAGAAATTCGTACATCAACGAAACGCGCTTGGGTGTGCCTCGCAATCCTTCACGGCCGGGAAGTTCGCCAAAGGTTGTGAGCATGTCACGGATCAGCTTTTCTCGTTTGCTTGAATTGTCTTTCTTCATTCTTCACCACGACATTCAACAACATTGTTTTCCGTTTCCCGCAGTCGAACGCTGTAGAGTCTGCCTTCTGAAATCTTCGATGCAAGCACATGCCAAAATGCGACGACAAGGTTTTCAGCCGTCGGATTGATTCCACGCAAGAACTCGACGTCGTAATTAAGATGCTTGTGGTCGACCTTGCTGATGATTTCTCCACGAATGATCTGCTTGAGTTTTTTCAGGTCGATCACGTATCCCGTTTCTCTGCCCGGTTCGCCGGCAACAGTTACTTCCAACTCATAATTGTGGCCGTGGCCGTTGGGGCTGGCACATTTGTCAAAGAGCCGGATATTCTCATCATCGGAAAGCGCCGGATTAAACAACCGGTGCGAAGCTGAAAAAGATTCTCGTCGAGTTACATAGACTGTTTTCATACGTCGGCTCACAACACGCCCAACACTTCGTCCGTGTGTCCGTCCACTTTCACTTTCTCAAAGACGTGCTTGATCTTGCCTTGCCCGTCGATGACGAACGTTGTGCGCACAATTCCTTTGAATTTTCTTCCCATGAACGTTTTTTCTTGCCAGACTCCATAGGCCACGGAAACTTTTCGCTGTTCATCGCTCAGCAGCGGGAACGTCAGTTCAAATTTCTCGGTAAACCCCGTTAGAAGCTCATTCACCCCGTTAGACAATTTGTCTAACGGGGCAAGCAGGGCTTTAAACCCCGTGTTCGCTCCAAAAGGAATTTTATCTCCATCCCCGCCGCAAGCAGCGGGGCTTTCTAACGGGGTAAAGCGCCGATGAGACTCAACGGAATCCGCACTAACCCCCAGCACCACGGCTCCGTTCTTTGCAAGGGCTGAGAGATTATCACGGAACGAGCAGGCCTCTCGCGTGCATCCCGGGGTGTCATCCTTCGAGTAGAAATACAGAACGATTTGTTTTCCGCGAAGATCTTTGAGTTTGACGATTGAACCATCGGTTGCCGGAAGGGCAAAATCTGGTGCATTGTCGCCGGGCTTGAGCATACATTGTTCCTCTTCGAGATAATCACATGATGATGAATGCAACAACAGCGCGTCAAAGCGGACACGGTGAATGCCCGCCTTGCGTCGCTCAGAATACGGTAGCAAGACTGAATAGCGGTGACTCGTTGGTGGGAAATTGTGCGGAAGGCAATTCCTCCTCCCACGTTTTTCTTACTTCAATGCCGCAACAGCCTTCGTTACTTCCTCATAGTTCGGCTCTACGCTTGGATTTTCCGACACCCAAGCATAGCGAACGACGCCCCCCTTATCGATGACAAAGACTGAGCGTTTGGAAGCCGTGTAACCTGAAAGTCCCGAAAAATCTTTATGCTCTAATCCGTACGCGGCAACAGCTTCGCGCTTGAAATCAGACAAAAGCGGAAACTGGATATTGTTCTGTGCCGCAAACGCTTTGTTGGCAAATACACCATCCACGCTGACGCCGATGACTTGAG
>JACRFF010000155.1 GCA_016218005.1 Ignavibacteriales bacterium | reverse complement strand
TTAGCGGCCGCATTGCGCAAGCAGTCGGACTGAGTTTGAAAAATCTGGCGCAACTTCACCAGATCATCGCCATCACGCACTTGCCGCAGATTGCCGGTTTGGCGGAGACGCACTTTGTGGTGGAGAAAATGGAAAAGGAAGATCGAACCGCCACGCAGCTGCGCAGACTTGAACTCGATGAGCGCGTTGAAGAAGTAGCAAGACTAATGAGCGGCGCAGAAGTAACCGAAGCCGGATTGAACGGCGCGCGAGAATTGATGGGGATGAAATAACTGTTGGGGATTAGGAATTGGCCATGAGGAATTTCAGAGAATTGGAAGTGTGGAACATCGGGGTCGAGATTGCGGAAAAGGTGTATGAACTGGCCGCCAAGCTTCCCGCAGAAGAAAAATTTGGACTCAAGTCTCAACTCCAACGATCTGCAGTCTCGATACCCTCGAACATTGCAGAAGGATGCAGTAGAGACAGCAATGCTGAATTCAAACGCTATCTTCAGATTGCGATTGGTTCATCATATGAACTTGAAACGCAGCTCATCTTGACAAGAAATCTCCGCTTGCTGAATGCCGGGAGCGTTGAAGTCATCCTCGAAAGAGTGAGCCAAGAACAAAGGAAGCTCAACAGCTTCATCGGCAAAGTGAGAGCCCAACAACCTAATTCCAAATACCCATTATCTACTTGACGATATTTAGCCAATGGCTCTGATGATTTACAATTCCCTCACGAGAACAAAAGAGGAATTCACGCCTCTCGTCTCTGGCCACGTTGGCATGTATGTGTGCGGGCCGACGGTGTACAGCCACTCGCATATCGGCCACGGTAAGAGCTACGTCTCGTTCGACATCATCGTGCGCTATCTGCGGTTTTGCGGCTACAACGTTCTCTATGTTCAGAACATCACGGACGTGGGACATTTGCTCGACGACGGCGAAGACCGGATGCTCAAGCAATCAAAGATCGAAAAAATTCATCCGATGCAAATTGCCGAGAACATTACGCGCAGCTACTTCGAGGACATGGATGCGCTCAACATTCTTCGTCCCGATATTTCTCCGCGCGCCACGGGACACATCATCGAGCAGATCGAAATTGTGAAGGAACTGCTGGCGAAGGGATTCGCTTATGAAGTAAACGGCTCGGTGTACTTCGACGTACGGAAAGCCAAAGGCTACGGCAAGCTCAGCGGCCGGAAGTTGGAAGAGGCGGCTGCGGGAACGCGCGTTGACGTGCGCGATGAGAAGCGCAGCCCGGAAGACTTTGCGTTGTGGAAGCGCGCGGATTCTGAACACATCATGCGCTGGCCGAGTCCGTGGGGCGAAGGATTTCCCGGCTGGCACGTGGAGTGCTCGGCCATGTCGATGAAGTATCTCGGCGAAACGTTCGATATCCACGGCGGCGGATTGGATAACCAGTTTCCGCACCACGAGTGCGAGATTGCGCAGAGCGAATCGGCGACCGGCAAAACGTTTGTGCGCTATTGGATTCACAACAATCTCGTGACCGTCAATGGGCAGAAGATGTCGAAGTCGTTGGGCAACTTTACAACGTTGAAGGATGCATTCAAGAACTACAATCCGCTGGTGATGCGTTTCTTCATTCTGCAATGCCATTATCGCAGCACGTTGGATTTCAGCGACGAAGCATTGGCGGGAGCGAAAGCGGGATACGATAGGTTGAAGAATTTTATGGTTCATTTACGGGAGGCAATTAGCAATTACGATCTTCAATTCCCGAAGGGACAGGACTCTTCGACGAAAATAAACGGAGGTATCGAACCTTTTAAGTTGCAATTTCAAGAGGCGATGAATGATGACTTCAACACGCCTAGAGCAATTGCCGTATTATTCAATCTTGTGTCCGAGGTAAATGTCTGGCTGAATTCTGAACTTCGACCCTCAAAGGACTTCCTCCTCGAAATAGAAACAGCGTTTTCCACGTTGGCTGGAAAGGTACTTGGTATTCTGCCTACTAAGACTTCGGTTTTGTCGACTGAAAATCATGAGCCTGACTTGTCCCTTCGGGAATTGTTAGGACTCTTGGTTGATGTTCGCAATGAAGTCCGCAAGAACAAACTCTGGGGACTTTCGGACTTGATTCGTGACCGTCTCAAGTCGCTTGGCTACGTGCTGGAGGACAAGAAGGAAGGCACAAGCTGGAAACGGTCGTGACATCCCATGCCTGACCTGGTGAAAATCATAGAGAACGGTTACCTTTTCACGTGCGACGGCCAGAACCGGTCCGGGCAATTTGCCGTGCTGGTTCGCGACGACCGCATCGCTGAAGTCAGCACACGCGGCGACTTGTTCAAGTCGTTGCATCCGAACGCAGAGGTTATCGACGCAAGCGGCAAGATCATCGTGCCCGGCTTTGTCGACCCGCACGTGCACGGCGAATCATTTCTCCTTCGGTATTTCACCGGCGGCGTCGGCATGGCGCGTTGGAATCGCGAAACATCCATCCGCACGGTGATGGAGTACTTTCGCAACACCGCTTCAACGAATGACTTTGTCTCTGCCTATCGGCTCGCTTACGTTGCCGCGCTGAAGAACGGCGTAACGACGGTTGCGGAATTTGGCTTTGACCGATTCGGATACCCGCTGGCGGCGTCTCTCGAAGCGCTGCGCATATCGGAACTGCGCGGCGTGATAGGGCTTCATAACGGTGATCAACTTGAGGAGTTGTCGAAGCCAAGACGACCGAAGATACGGTTTGCGCTGCCGATCTCTCAGGAAGAAGAGTTGACGACCTACAATCTCCAATCAACGATTCGCTCCGCGCGTGAGCATCAACTACCGCTGATTGCACACGTGGGCGAGACACGCGGCGGCTTGGAAACGGTGAAAAAGAATTTTCGCAAGACGATTGTTCAATTGCTCGATGAATATCGGGTCTTTGATCTTCCCGTTCACATTCCTCACCTCACGGCATTGGAAGGCGGAGACCTTGACATTCTCGCGGGAAAAAAAGTTTCCCTGATGCTTTCGCCGCGCGCTATGTTTGACAAGCAGACCGATTTCCCACCGGTTGATGAGTTGGTGCGGCGGGGAATACCTCTTGCGCTTGCAAGTGATTGGGGAGTTGCCGACCCGCTTGCGACGATGCACAGTTTCCAATTGCTGGAAGAAGTTCTGCGCATACCGGGTATTGCGCCCTCCACGATTCTATCGATGCACACAAAGATTGCCGCCCAAGCTATCGGCATGCAATCAGAAGTTGGGTCTATCGAAGCCGGCAAGAAAGCCGACATGGCCTTCGTCGACGTGAGCGATCACCGGTTGCAAGGCGTGCTCTCATTGAAAGATTCAGAGGCCATACTGAATGTCTTGCTGAGAGAAGCTTTGGGGAGCTGCGTGAGCGACGTCATGATCGATGGTCAATTCTATTTGCGAAAGGGTCAGGTGCTGGCGTATGCAGAAGAAGACCTTGTGCACGACCAGAATCGGCTTTTGGAAAAATTAGTTGCGATCTCGGGCGCAGGTCCGCGGGCAAACAGAACCGCTGGCGGCCAGCCCCTGCCCGACCGATGGCAGGCGGGCGTTCGGACGGGTCTGGCGGGTATCGCACCGATTCTGCCGTTTGTGATGCCAAGAGTTGAGGAAGAACAGGAGCCTGAAGAGGAGAGCGAGCCGCAATCTGAGTCCGCAGATGATCGGGTGCACCAGCAACAGACCAAAAACAACGCACCCTCCCATACGGACAAGCCGCCGCACAAACGAATCACGAAAATCTTTGGAGAGGACGATGCGTAATCAGCCGAATGTAATGCACACGATGGCGCTGTGGATGTTAATGTGCCTGCTCGGTATTTCTATCGGGAAAGCACAGAGCTATGCAGGCGATGGAGCGACAGCAGAGCCTCTCATGCTTGTAGATAAGCCAACGGCGGGCATGCTCAAACGCGGCAGCTATGAGGTTGCCTCGAACTTTTTCCAACAGGGGGGTGTGTTGGTCGGACTCTCGGTTGGAGTGTTTGAGCAATTTATGTTCGGCATATCTTACGGCGGCACCGATATTATCGGGCACGAGCAGATTCGCATGAACCCGGCGCCGGGCGTCAGCGTGAAATTGCGCCTCTTCAACGAATCTTCCTTGATGCCTGCCATTGCTCTCGGATTCGATTCACAGGGCAAAGAACCATTTCTCTCGGCGGATTCGCTTCAGCGCTACACCATCAAAGCCCCCGGCGCTTTCATTTCTGCCAGCAAGAACTATGCGCTTCTCGGCAACCTCAGTCTCCACGGAGGACTCAACTTCACTACTGAACGCAATGACGGCGATAAAGACATGAATGCCTACGTAGGAATCGAAAAGTCCATCGGGAAAGATATTTCCCTCCTTGCTGAATACGACCTTGCTTTCAATGATGACCAAGTGATTGGCAAGGGCAAAGGCTATCTCAATCTTGCATTCCGGTGGAGTTGGGGAAAGGGCTTGGTTGTCGGTTTTGACCTTAAGAATATCATCAAGAACCAGGATAACGTAACCATCGGGAACCGAACCCTCCAGATCGATTACATCGGCACATTTTGATGTTTTCGATAGTGGACAGCAACGGGTTTGCGTGTCCACAATTCTGAATAAAAGAACATCCTACAGGCCCGATTTCTGCCAAAACAATGCAGGAATCGGGCTTTTTCTTTGGTTAGGAGTGGCACTGCTCTTGTATCATCTATTACAAGAAAATAGAGGACATATGACCATGCGAACAAAAATATTGGCTGCGGGTTTGTTGGGAGCGAGTTTTTTCATGGCGGGTTGCTACACCCAAATCGCAAGAAATCCGGATGAAGATGATCGCACAGTGTCGTCTGCCGAGCAGACCGAGCGATTGGATGACTCGACTTCGGCAAAGTACGATAGAGGAGATTACTATGACGATGACTACTATCGTCATCGTTACTTGTATGGGTTCAGATACTACTATCCGGCTTGGACGACACACATAGTGTTGGTGGATCCGTGGTGGCCTTCGGTTGCTTTCAACTACTACTACGACGGCTGGTGGTGTGGAACCCCGTATGTGTGGTATCCAACGTACTACCGATGGCATTATCCCATCTACGGCTGGGGGTACTATGCTTCGACACATTGGTACTATCCGGGGTACTATCCGGGAACAGACGCCAGCTATCCGGCACGATATGCAACACGCAATTCAGGAGTCCGCCGTACGGGTGGGTTGGATCGATCCGATAGACCGATTACTCGCGGTGCATCCTACGGGAGTTCTGGAACCACTCTCCCCGCTGGCAGCCGCCCTTCTTCGCCTTCCGAAGTAGCCGAAAGGCTACGAAGGACGGGAACCGGCGTGGTGAGAGACAATGGTGGAGTTCGAGCGGGAGAGGGTTCCGGAACCCGTAGCAGCGCCACGTACGGCCGAAGCAGTGGAACGTGGATTCCCCCCAGCCGCGGATATTCTACCGGACGGGAATCAGTACGACCGAGATATGATATTCCATCGACAGGCGGCCGCACCGAATACGGCAATTCAGGAAACCGGTCGAGAAGAGAGGAGAATGCACAGCGCGTGTTTGCTTCACCGCGCTCGCGCGAGTCTCATCAGCCCTCGTTCAGTCCGCCGCCATCGCGTTCCAGTGGTCCAAGTTATTCTCCACCTCCGGCAAGTTCAGGTGGAGGCGGAGGAAGAAGCAGCGGCGGCGGAGAGAGCCGTGGTGGCGGAGAAAGTCGTGGCGGTGGGTCGCGTCGCGGTGGGCGATAACAGCAGAAAACTTCACAGGCAGAAATCATGAAAACGAACTCAATGATTGCGGTATTGCTTCTCTGCACGGTAATCAACGCGCGCGCGCAATATGCCGAAGATGCACTTCGATTCTCCCTTTTGAACTCACCCGTTGGGTCGAAGTCGGCGGCTATGGGCGGCGTCGGCGTCAGTATTGCTGATGACTACTCGGCGCTGTTCACCAATCCTGCGGGGCTTGCTCAGATACGGAGCTATGAATTCTCTGCTGGTCTCTCACGATATGGTCTTTCGAACGACGTAACGTACCTCGGTTCCTCGTTGAAATCAGACAACAACGAATTCAATCTTAACAATCTCGGCGTTGTGTATCCTATCCCGACGACACGCGGAAGTCTGACGTTTGCATTTGGGTTTGGGCGGATAGCAAGCTACAACAACGTGGCAAGCTTCGACGGATTCAATCCTAACAACTCGATTGTAACGTCGACCGGTTACGCTCCGAAACCGTA
>JACRFF010000154.1 GCA_016218005.1 Ignavibacteriales bacterium | reverse complement strand
TATCGAAGGAATGTTTGAAAGTCAATCATGGAATCGAAACGGCAAATGGATTGATGGTAAAACTCACGACGAGAATCGCAACGCATCCCCAGCCGATGAACATTCGCCGACGATCCAGCGGCGTCTCGTCCGGCACTGACGGATGAGAAAGTTTGACGAGATAGAATGCGATTATTGCCCACACGAGCCAAGCCGACCAGCTATACTCGGCAAAGGGAATGATTTGCCCGACCTCGTGTTTTCGTACAAACGAAAGCATAGCTCGGAGAACGCCATCTGTAATTGAAGGAGCGGCAAACGCGATGAGCGTGTAGAAGGACCAATGTGCGATACGGCGGTGTGCATCTCCGAACATCGAATAGATCAGATGTCCGCCGTCGAATTGCCCTATCGGTATTAAGTTCATGGCCGTAACAAACAAACCAAACCAGCCGGCGCAGAGATATGGGTAGTGGTAGATCTCTGTCATCGGCGGAATGAAGTGGTGTGATGGATTTGCAAAAACCGATTGAAGGAAACCATACATCAGGGGGTTTCCGAATCCCAACGAAAGGCCTTCGCTATCGAGAATCGTATTGGTCGCAAAATCATACTTCGGATGGATGGTCAACAGGTACTCTGGTCCGGGAAGATGCAAAAAGCCGTAGATGAGCACAGCAGCGCTTGCGACGAATCCGGCAATGGGTCCGGCGACACCGATATCAAATATTGCCCGCTTGGATGGGACGAGGGAGCGTGTGCGAATCACGGCGCCAAACGTTCCGAAGTTCAAAAAAAGCTGAAACAACAACAGCACGGGGGGGAAAGGAATAAGATAGGGCAACGTTGTCTTAACATCGTGATAGCGCGCGGCAAAGTAATGGCCGGACTCGTGGCAGAGAAGAATGAAGAGAATGGAGATCGAGTAGGGAAGTCCCAAATGAAAGTTCGCCAACTCGAATGGGTCGCCCCCGATCCATTGAACGCCAGCGATTGTTGTTGTGAAGAACGTTAGAACAAGCAATCCGAGATGAAGCGAGACCTGTGCCAGTTTGCGGAGGCCGCGTTCTTCAGGTTCGGTGGTGTTGATGGGCTGCTCTTGATCCATGTGTCAATGTCAATGCAGTTCCAACATAGAAAAACTTCTTCAAGGAACCAACTATGCGCGAGGAACAAACCAAATCGGATTTGAAAAACAAAAATGGGATGTTGAATCGCGAGTGCCTGCAGGTGAGGTATGAATTTCAGCTCTGACGTAGGAAATGGCATCGATGTGCAGCTGGATTATTTTGTTCAACGCGAATTCTTGCGCTTCGGAGAACTCAGCAAGCAATGATTCTGATGGGGCGCCCAGAACGCCATAGAAGACTTGCACCGTTGCAAGACCGCCGAACTCTGGTGTGGAGCGAACAGAAAGATCGATGGCGACGCTACGGGTGGCAGCCGAATCGCTCCGAAACGTTTTGCCGATTGAAGTCGGGTTCGAGTCGTTTCGCACGCGAAGATTGATGACAGGCCCGTCGGTAGCAATGGCAGCGCCCGTCAAAAGCGATTGAACGACAGCCGTTTCGGTGAGTTGGCTGCAAAATATTCCGGTCTGCATCTTGCCAAAAAGTTGGTCGTGCGATTCTTGAATTTTGAAGAAAGGTATGAGAATCTGGCGATAACGATTGAAGTTGCCGTGGGCGTCGGTACCGGCAAGCGTGAACAGTTTTTTCCCCTTCAGAAGAAATTTTACCCACGCTTCATATCCACGGCGAAAGCCTGTCTCGCGCTTTCCGTTGGCAAACTGCATTCCGGTGAGGCCGTGAAGAGCAAGATCGCTGTCCGTCCACGTGGAGCGGTCGAGAAAGAGTCTTTGAAGAAACGAAATTGGTTCCAGCGCGTGAGACGCATAGGCGGCAGTGCCGTCCACGTTGTTCGCCAGAATTTCTGCAATCGAATGTTCACTCCAAGTCTTGAACCAGCGCTCTGCGCTATCTCCCGAGCCGGGAATAAAGTTGCGGTGGCCGTACAGGAGAAAGTGGACGTTGTGGCCGAAGGCATTTCGGCATGAAACTTCTTCGCCCCTGATAACCGCAAAGTTCGGATTCGCCTCATTCAGCGCGTCGATTTGGTTTTGAAGCTCGCGCCATTTGGGAAGGGCAGGATCGTTGTGAAGAAAACCGTCCGTCCGGTCATCAAGATCGTATGAATGATCGGTAACGCAAAAAAAGGAGAGACCCATAGACCGTGCAAGCTCGACCGAGGGCTTCAATGGAGCACCGAACTCGACTTGATCATCCGTAAACGAGGAATGCAAATGTGCATCGCCGAGATGAAGTCCGGGCAGGGCGGGCAGCGGCGTTGCTGCGAGAAAAATTTTGAGCGGACGATGGGAAGAGGTTCGATAGTTGTCGTTGCGGTATGTGCGGCGGCGGCCATGGATTTCGATCTCGAATTCCGTATCACACTCGACCCACCCTTCGGTCTGCGGTCGTTCAAGTTGGAAAACCTTCGAAAAGAATTTCGCGTCAATCGTGATTGGCTCTTTGAGTAAATCGTGCGTCGTCGGGTGGATCGCATTGGATTTTACGGTAACACTCACGTGGTGCAATATGCAGGAGAAACGGTCAGCGTCTTTGGCGAGGAGAAGAAGAGGGATGGGTTTTCCCGGTTCGACGCGGTGAGGTGCGTCGAGTATCAACTCGGGTTCGTTTTTTTTCAAGAAGCTGAAAAAATATCTGAACCGATAATGCGTTTCGGCGTAGAGAACAATGGGAAGCAAAGTCAGTAGTGGGGAAAAATCGTGCGTCAAAATTGCCGCTCCTTCCAAACAACGCGCCCGCCGAAGAGCGCAAGAAATGGAAGCAGAAGAGTATACGCGATGAAATAAATTTCAAACCAAGAGAAATGCTTGAGGTCGGACGTTCGTCGAAGCCGACCGAGAATATTCCATAAAAAGAAATAGTCGAACACGAATTTTACCATGAATGCGGAGGCAGCTTCCACCACGCCGCCCCACCAGAGCATGATGAAGGGCGAAACGTGCATGAGAAATCCAATCGCCATAATCAGAAAGCCGGAAAACTTCATGTCTAACCCGCCCTTTCCCCAACGGTGCTTTTGCCGAATCAACGTCTTCCAGTCAGGACATGGCTGGCTTTCCACCAGCAAACGCGGGTCGATCGGGTATAGATAGCGCCATTTTTTCAAGCGAAGGATTGCCTGCACGAGCGTGTAATCTTCCGTGACGCTGAACGGAAGATTGCGATAGCCGCCGACGGATTCGTAGGCCTCTTTTCGGAATGACAGGTTATTGCCGATGCTGCCCAATGGATTTCCAAGCGCGGCAGTTGCCGAAGCCAATCCAAGAATATACGCCCAGTCAAGCGATTGAATGGCGCCGAAGAGCGTTGCGGGTGATTGCAGTGTCACTCCACCAATCAGTCCAACTTCGGGTGAATATCGTCGAGCGGTGTATTCAACCCACGTGTGAGGGACCGTGCAATCTGCATCGGTGATCAATACGATCTCGCCGCAGGCAACGTCGATGCCTTGGGCGAGCGCATTGGATTTTCCCTTGAGCGTTCCGGTTTCAATGGCGTTGACGATAACGAGATGAGAATGAGCGGGAACAAATTGTTGTGCGATGGACAATGTACTATCGGAAGAATTGTCGTTGACGACAACGACCTCGTACGCTTCCGGAGGCATCGTCTGATCGAAAACAGATTCTAAGCACTTTGCAAGGTGCGCTTCCTCATTGCGGGCGGCGATGATGACAGAAACAAATGGCGGCTGATGGACCAGCGTCGAATCAGGGTTTCGCCGGAGCGCAAAGATGAATATCGTTGCCTGAATGGCGTAGGCAAAGGTTACGAGTATAAGGAAAATGGAAAATGTCATTGGGTCAAAGCAAACCGAAACATCTTGCGTGTGTTCCAAATGAAGAAGTAGTAAACGATCAACTCGTTTCCCGATTTTCTGAATTGCGAAGCCGCGGCATATAGAAGACGCCAAGAATTGCCGGAAGCACGACGTTCATCGCAAACACCAGCAGTGCCACGTTGACTGCGGCAACGCTGGGAATTCCGAGCTTCGAAAAAAAATAGACGGCGCTCATCTCCCGGATGCCAATGTCGCCGATAGAGATTGGCATAAGCGCTTTGACGAAGAGAAGAGCCAGATAGCCGATGGCGACATCTACAAATTTTGCAGTGATGAATGCAGACATCAGAAAATATACTTGCAGGATGATCGTTCCGTAGAAAGCCAGAGAAAGTATCAACGTCAATCCTATCGTTCGGGAAGGCAGCATCTCGAACGCCTCAAAGACGTCCGTGATCCATGCGCGTCGAAGGAAACGAATGCGAGCAACGATGTTCTTTGCGGCATTCAAACGGAAATACATCAGGCAACCCAGCATCCACACGAGCAGAACAAGTGCGATGGCGAACATGCGTGGTTGGATGAACAACAGTGCGAGACTTGAAATTCCAAGCATCGCCACGATGAGGAGATTCTGTGCGCGGTCAAGCAAGACCAGTCCGACCAAGTGCAGCTTGCGTTCGGTTGCAATGGTAGTCGTTCGCCCCAGATATTCTCCGACGTCGCCGGGAGTTATCGAAGCAAGAGATACGCCGTAGAGATACGAGCCAAGCGAAGTGTGAAATCCGGTTTTTGTTTCGATTGTCAGCACCATCGTATGCCATTTCCAGCCGTGCGCTACGATGTTGAGCGGCAAGAGGGCAAGGGCGAGCAAAACGAAGCGATGGTCTGCAGACTTCAACGCCTCAAGGAGTTCTTGTGGATGAACCAGATGGAAGACAAAATACATCGAGACAATTCCGACGCAAAGCCGCAGAGATCGCCAGAACCATTTTCTTAGCGCTTGAGATCCGGTTTCCATTCAAACGTCGAGATGAAGCCAAGCGGGCCGATGACCGCGTTGTAGAGGCAATACCAAATCTCCATATATGGAACGTTCAGGAGAGAAGTGGAAATCATCATGCGCGACCTGGCTGAGGAAAGGAATACCGTGTCGATTACCAACTTTAGAATGATGGCAAATAAACCGGCACGGAAGATAAATCCACTGAGAATGAAAATTGCAAATGCTATCAAGATGGCTGTGTTGCTTACGTGGTACAAGAACAGGAGCGTTTGAGTTGCGTGGTCATAGTGCTTTCCAGCCGAAAAGTGCCGCTTCCGCTGATTCACAAAGTGGCGAAACGTTTTGGGTGGTACGGTCGGGATGGCGGCTGCACGATCATAAACGTAACTGACTTTCCACGTTGTCCTGCGCCGCACAAGTTGTAGAAACAGGTCGTCATCGCCGCTGATAGAGTGTTTAATTTGCTCAAAGCCTCCAACCTCATCAAAAACTTTTCTCCTGTACGCTTGATTGCGGCCCGTGCACAGCCACGGAAACCCGATCCCGATCGAACCTGCGCTCATGGCGCTCGATTTATTTTCTTCATACGCAACGAATCTGTGCATGAGCGCGTCGAGCGCAGAATATTTCAGGCTCGGAAGGACATCGAGTTCATAAGGAGACATTCCGACGACGTAGCCAACCTCTGGGACAAAATAGGCAGAAATTGTTTCGACCCAACGAGGTCCCGGAAGACAATCGGCATCCGTAAAGCACAAGATCTCGCCTTGGCTTGCCCGAATAGCTTGCGTCAAAGCGTTTTTTTTTGCAGGAAGGTCGGCTGGTTCATCCCGAATATTGATCACTCTAATTCGAGCATCCTTTTTTGCATACGATGCCGTTATATCACCCGTAGCATCTGTTGAACGGTCATTGGCGACAAGAATTTCAATATTGCGATACGATTGATCAATCAGCGCATCAAGTACGCGAGAAATATTGCTTGCCTCGTTTCGGGCCGCGACAATTACCGAAATCGTTGGGTGCGCATTGCTTTGAACAGGATAGCGCCTCCGCATGCCAATCAACAACAACACGTGAGCGGCTGCATAATAGAAAACAAATGAAAGCAAAAACATATTTACTGCGTGCGAATCCACAAACGCATAATCGGAATTTATGGCTGGAGAAGCAACGTGATTTGTTGTTTGCCGCGCGAACATGGTCTATATTACAGTGCACACGAACAAAATTTGGATGATTCGGATATGAAGCCCTTGGTGATCGGTGTTGCAGGAGGAAGCGGTTCCGGCAAAACTTCGGTTACGAACAAGATATTGGATTCTTTGGACCGGAATCGCGTTGTCGTTATCCAGCACGATTCGTACTACAAAGATTTGTCTCAGCATAAAGGGCTTACGCCGGAGAAGATCAACTTTGACCATCCGGATTCGTTGGAGACGCCGTTGCTGGTGAAGCACATTGCGCAGCTTCGAGTTGGAAAGAAGATCAATCAGCCCATCTACAACTTTACGACGCACCGTCGTCTTGCAGAGACCGCTGAGATCATTCCCAAAGAAATTATCATCGTCGATGGAATTCTCATATTTGTCGAGAAGACATTGAGAGAGTTGTTTGACATCTGCATTTTTGTCGACACCGATGCAGATGAGCGGCTGATTCGCAGAATTCGGCGCGACATCATGGAGCGTGAGCGGTCGCTGGATTCTGTGATCACTCAATACCTCGGTACCGTGAAGCCCATGCATTTGGAGTTTGTTGAGCCGAGCAAGCACTGGGCAGACATCATCATTCCTCGTGGAGCTGAGAACTCCGTGGCCATCGACATGGTCGTTACGAAAATCAAGTCGATGCTGGGGGAGCGGTAGACGCACCTTCCTTGATTCTCCATCAAAATTGAGTTACTTTATTTTTAATCAACAACGGAGAGATTGTTCCGAAATATTGATTTCGACGATCTCTTGCCAATTTTGCCATGCAATCCAGAATAACAACCAAACAAACTACAACTGCGGCAGGCCGTGATATTGGCCAATACGCAAAGACGGTGCTGCCGAACGGCTTGCGCATCGTATCTGAAGAAATTCCTCACGTGCGATCAGTTTCCGTGGGTGTTTGGATTGATTCGGGTTCGCGAGATGAAACGGTGGCGAACAACGGCATATCGCATTTTATTGAACACGTGGTGTTCAAGGGAACGGAGAAACGTTCTGTTCGCGAAATCGCGCAAAGCTTAGAAGCCGTTGGCGGGTACTTGAATGCTTTCACAGGCAAAGAACATACGTGCTTCTATGCCCGCACTTTGGACGAGCACGCTGGGCTTGCAATTGATGTGCTTTCAGACCTTATGCTGCATCCTGTGTTTCCCACGAAAGAACTTGAAAAGGAAAAGGCCGTCGTTATCGATGAACTTCGACACTCGGAAGACGATCCCGACGACATTATCCACGACTATTTCGAGAAGGCGTTGTACGGCAGCCATCCTTTGGGATTTCCCGTCATCGGGACGGAGCAAAACCTGCGATCTTTCAATCGCAACGAATTGATCGGCTTTCGTGCGAAGACGTACGTTCCTCCGCGCGTGTTGATCGCAGCGGCAGGTCGGATCTCGCACGAGCATTTGGTAGACCTAACGGAAAAGTATTTTTCATTTGCCGCAGCCTCGTCAAACGTGGAGCCGGCAAGAAGAAAGCCGACGCCGTTGAAAGGCCAGCGAAATGTGTTGAGCAAACCCATTCAACAGGCGCACGTGTGCATGGGAACGACCTCCTTCAACATCACGAACCGAAATCGCTATCCTATGCTCGTGCTGAACACACTGTTGGGCGATGGCATGAGTTCTCGGCTGTTCCAAAACATTCGTGAGAAGTACGGATTCGCCTACACGGTCTATAGCTTTACCAATCTGATTTCCGATACCGGTTCATTTGGAACGTATGTCGGAACGGATCATCGACACGTTGAAAAAAGCATTGCGTTGGTTTGGAAGGAACTTGATAAGCTGAAGACCAGGCTTGTTTCGAAATCCGAATTACAGCGAACGAAAGCACAGCTTAAAGGCAGCATGATGCTCAGTCTTGAGAGCATCCCCAATCGGATGATTCGTTTGGGGAGTTCCGAGTTGTATTTTGGCGAGTTGAATTCATTGGATGCGATCACAAAAAAAATAGATGCCGTCATGCCCGATAGCATCCAAGATATTGCGCAGGAATTGTTTCAGGAAGACAGATTTTCCACCGTCATCTTTACCCCAAACGGCAAACACGAAGCAACGGTTCAGTAATAAGGTCTATGGCAGCGCTTGACGAAATCGATCTTGTCCCGAAGGGATGCCTGCCTGCCGGACAGGCAGGGATTCCCACCCGAAACATCCGGCTCTCGCAACGGGCGCGTGAAATGCAGGCTTCGCCGATCCGTAAGTTGGCGGCGCTTGCCGAGGCGCGAAAAAAGTCGGGCGTTCACGTGTACCACCTCAACATCGGTCAGCCCGACCTTCCAACGCCGCACGATGTCTTTGATGCTTTCCGTCGCTTTGAGCAAACGACGCTCGCGTACGCTCCATCCAATGGTATGCCCGTTGCCGTATCTGCGTGGATGAATTACTTCCAACACCACGGCATTGCGTTCGATGAACGGGAGTTGATCGTTACGGCTGGCGGGTCGGAGGCGATCATCTTTGCGATGTGCGCAGTATGCGATTCCAATGATGAAGTTATCGTGTTTGAGCCATTCTACACAAACTACAATGGATTTGCCACGATAGCAGATATTCAACTGCGCACAGTTCCTCTCTCGATCTCGAACGGCTTTCACCTGCCGAGCGAGGAAGAAATTGAATCGCAGATTACCGACCGGACGCGCGCCATCTTGTTTTGCAATCCCTCCAATCCGACCGGTACCATTTATAGCCGAGAAGAAATCCAGCGGCTTGTCAATGTAGCGAAGCGGCATGATTTGTTCTTGCTTTCGGACGAAGTGTACCGCGAGTTTGCGTACGAGTCCAAGGCGATCAGCATCGCCGAATTTCCTGAAGTGCGTGAGCAGTCCATCTTGCTTGATTCAACTTCAAAGCGATTCAACGTTTGTGGCGCACGCGTGGGCGTGCTTGCAAGTCATAACCAAGATGTCGTGCAAACGGCGCTTCGATTTGGTATGGCTCGGCTTTCCGTTGCCACGCTGGAACAAGTTGCCGTTGCGCCGCTGCTGAACAATCCTGAACCCTACACCGGTCCGTTGGTCGAAGAATTTCATCGACGCCGCGATGCAGTGTATGAAGGCCTGAAGTCGATTCCGGGTGTGACGTTCTATAAACCTGAGGGGGCTTTCTACATTGTCATCGGTTTGCCGGTGAAAGATTCCGATCACTTTGCTCGCTGGATGGTGGAGAAATTTGAGTATCAACGAGAAACGGTTTTGTTGGCGCCGGCGAATGGTTTCTATGCCACGCCCGGCCGCGGTTTGAACGAAGCACGGCTTGCCTTCATGCTGAACGTTCCCGACCTGCAGAAATCGTTAGCGATCATCCAACGCGCACTTGATTCATACCAGAAGCTCACACCGTAGGCTCTATGGCGAAGATTACTATCGACGGAAAAGAACTTGACGCTGACCCGAAACTGACCATCATTCAGGCGGCAAGGCAGCATGGAATCCACATCCCGCATTTTTGCTGGCATCCGAAGTTATCGGTCTCCGGTAATTGCAGAATGTGTTTGGTCGAAGTTGAAAAGATGCCGAAGCTGGCCATTGCCTGTGCAACGCAAGTTGCCGAGGGAATGATTGTTCGCACGAACAACGAACGCGTCATCAAGGCGCGTAATTCGGTGATGGAGTTCCTTCTCATCAACCATCCGTTGGATTGTCCCATTTGCGACGAGGCAGGTGAGTGCAAGCTTCAGGATTATTCCTACAAGTATAGCGTCGGCTACAGCCGGTTCGACGAAAACAAAGTGCATAAGCCCAAGCGGGTTGAATTGGGTCCTCGCATTGTTCTCGACGATGAACGATGTATCATGTGCTCGCGTTGCATCCGGTTTGCCGACGAGATTGCTCACCAGCCTGTGCTGATATTCACCGAGCGTGGGACGCACGTCGTGTTGCGAACTTTTCCTCATACGGTTCTGGATAATCCGTACTCGATGAATGTCATCGACCTCTGTCCGGTAGGCGCGCTGACGAGCAAGGACTTCCGGTTCAAATCGAGAGTGTGGGAAATGGCGAACACGGAGAGCATCTGCACCGGCTGTGCGCGTGGATGCAATATCAACATCTGGACGCGGAACAATGAAATTCTGCGGCTCACGCCGCGTCTCAATGAAGATGTGAACTCGTATTGGATGTGCGACCACGGAAGATTGGGAACATTCAAATTCGTGAACAGCGACAACCGCATCAAGACGCCGATGATTCGGAAAGAAGAAGCTCTCATGGAAGTCAATTGGGACGAGGCGATTTCCCAAGTCGCTTCGGATTTGCGATCATACAAGAAATCAGAAATTGCCGGTTTGGGTTCCGCGTATGCCACGAACGAAGACAACTATGTTTTTCGACGCCTGATGAAGGGTGTCATCGGAACGAAATTCGTTGATGTTGTTCCTCACGTGAAAGAGGGCGACGAGGATCAGTTGCTTATCCGTGCAGACAAAACGCCGAACGCAGTTGGCGCGGCGGCAGTAGGCGTTACATCGGTAGATGCTTCCACAGGATTGGAGGCGATTCTCAATGGAATATCTTCCGGTGCAATCAAAGTTCTGTATGTTCTTGAAGATAATATCGCGGCGGATCCAAGAGTTGCAAGTGTCCTCTCAGAGTTGGATCTGTTGATCGTGCATTCGTACGAGCATAACGAGACAACGAAATTGGCCAGCGTCGTACTTTCCGCCTCGACGTATGCAGAAAAAAATGGAACCATGACCAACTTCCAGCGCCGGGTGCAAAGAATCCGGCCCGCAGTAGCGACGTTGGAAGCCGACCGCGCATTGGGCGGCTTTTCGATGAGCAGGTGGGACAAGTTTGCCTCTCCCAATGATCGTTGGGGCAAAGGGCCAAGACGCGACGCTCGCCCTTCGTGGAGGATTGTCTCGGGAATTGCAAATGCCCTCGGCGCGAAGTTCAAGTACAATGCCGTGGAAGAAGTCTTCAAAGATCTTGCCGAGAAAGTCGAAATCTTCAAAGGCCTTTCGTATGCGAAGATTGGAAATCGCGGCATTGCCTTGACGACGGAGAACGTTCCGACCTCACTCATTCCCGCCTGACGCCCAACAATGGACACAACATTCGTTCTTCTCAGCATCGCAAAAATCGCCGTGGTATGGGGTGGAGTGTTGACAGGCGCCGCCATTCTTGTGTTGGCTGAAAGAAGAATCAGCGCTTGGATTCAAAACCGGCTTGGCCCGAACCGTGTCGGCCCTTTCGGTTTGCTGCAATCCGCCGCCGACGTGGTGAAGCTGTTATTCAAGGAAGATATTGTTCCCACCGCGGCAAACAGGTTTGTGCACGATTTTGCGCCCATGATTTCAATTACGGTTGCGCTTACAACGTTTGCCGTCATTCCGTTCGGAGATACGATCGAAGCGTTCGGCCAGAATGTCAAGCTGATCGTTGCTGACGTGAATATCGGGATGTTGTATATTCTTGCTCTCACCGGTATCGGAGTCTATGGTATTACACTGGCCGGATGGTCCTCGAACAATAAATATTCTTTGCTGGGAGGCCTGCGTTCGTCAGCGCAGCTTATCAGTTACGAATTATCCATGGGACTTTCGATCATTGGCGTCATCATGATCTCCGGCACGCTGCGACTCGATGAGGTGGTGATGCACCAAACCGCGCCGCTTGCGCACTCGATGCAAAAGCTGCCGAGCTGGTTGCAGTGGCTGATTCCGGTTGCGGGTTGGCTTCCATCGTGGAATGTTTTTTTTCAGCCGATTGGGTTCATCACCTTCGTCGTGGCGTCGTTTGCAGAAACCAATCGCCTGCCGTTTGATTTGCCTGAAGCCGAGCCGGAATTGGTCGGCGGCTATCACACCGAATACACCGGCATGAAGTTTGGCCTCTTCTTCTTATCCGAATATGCGAACATGATTACCTCCAGCGCCTTGATAACGACACTCTTTCTCGGGGGATGGCACCTTCCGTTTGCAGAATCGTGGGGACTATCGCCGTTTGCCTTGAGCTTGGTAAAAATCGGAACCTTCTTCGTCAAGGTTACGATTCTGGTGGTGTTTTACATAATTGTTCGTTGGACGTTACCTCGATTTCGGTATGATCAACTCATGAGATTGGGATGGAAAGTCATGCTGCCGTTATCGATTGCCAATATCTTGGCGACAGGATTATTGTTGTTGTGGTGGTCGTAGGAGGGGGAGACGATGGGAACCAACGGAAATATCATTCGGAAGAAAGACCTCGGATTCTGGCAAAGCATCTATGTGCCGGAAATCCTCAAAGGTCTCCGGCTGACGATTACGCAGATGTTCAAGCCGAAGTTCACGTATGAATTTCCGGAGGTGAGATTCAAGCCGCCCGAAGTGTTTCGCGGCAGGCCCGTTCTTGTCGAGGAAAATGGCGTCGAGCGGTGCGTAGCGTGCGGATTATGCTCTCGTGTGTGCCCGGCCTTGGCAATCGAAGTGCAAGCCGGCGAGACAGAACTTGCGAAGGAACGGTATCCCATCAAGTTTGAAATCAACATGGTGCGCTGTATTTTCTGTGGGTTCTGCGAAGAAGTCTGCCCCGAAGAGGCAATCATCATGAGCAACGAATACCTGCTGGCTTTTAACAATCAAGTGGAGGCAGTTTTCGGCAAGGAGAAGTTGTTGAAATCGGCGGCAGAAATGCGGCCACGACTTGAATGGTTGAAGGTAAACCGGTAGACCCAAAACTCGTTTGGAAAGTCAAGAAGGGTTTGTCGATTGCGGCAAACCCTGATTCATTTTAGGACAAGAATATGTTCTCGCAGGTTTTGAGCGCCGCAACGTTGGGCATCGAAGCCCAACTGGTCGAGGTAGAGGCGAGCATTGAGAATGCCGCCCCGAAATTCTCCGTCGTGGGTTTGCCCGATAGCTCGGTCAAAGAAAGCGGCGAGCGCGTCTTTGCAGCGATCAAGAATTGCGGATTCCGATATCCGGGCGGGCGCGTTACGGTCAATCTTGCGCCGGCGGAATTTCGGAAAGAAGGCTCGGCGTACGATCTTCCGATAGCTGCCGCACTACTGCTTGCTTCCGGCCAGCTGGAGTCAGAGATTTTGGACAAGTATCTTCTCATCGGCGAGTTGGCACTCGATGGGTACCTGAGGCCTATAACGGGTGTTTTGGTTGTTGCGCTCGAGGCACGGCAGCGCGGACTCAAGGGCATCTTGCTTCCTAAGGAGAACGCAACCGAGGCCGCCATTGTTCAGGGAATTGACGTCATTCCCATGGACCATTTGCACGACGTGCTGAATTTCTTGCGCGGGGAAATGGGTTCTGCCGTTCCCACGAAGGTGAGCGTGGAGGAAGTTTTCCAATCCGACCATCAGTACACCATTGACTTTGCAGATGTAAAGGGTCAGGAAAGCGTAAAGCGTGCGATGGAAGTGGCTGCGGCCGGCGGACACAACGTTCTTCTTATCGGTCCGCCCGGCAGTGGCAAGACAATGTTGGCGAAGCGGCTGCCCAGCATCTTGCCGATGCTGAGCTTTGATGAGTCTCTCGAAACGACAAAGATTCATTCGGTTGCCGGACTTTTGCCGGCGAATACGGCTTTGGTTTCTACGCGCCCTTTTCGTTCTCCGCACCACACAATTTCGGATTCGGCGCTTGTGGGCGGAGGATCGACGCCAAGACCGGGAGAGATTTCGCTGGCACATCACGGAGTTTTGTTCTTGGATGAGTTACCAGAGTTTGCACGAAATGTTCTGGAGGTTATGCGTCAACCGTTAGAGGATGGGAAGGTAACCATTAGCCGTTCAAAGATGACCGTTGATTATCCGGCAAACTTTATGCTGGTCTGTGCGATGAACCCCTGTCCGTGTGGGAATTACGGAAATCCCAATCAGTCGTGTTCGTGCTCGCCGCTGCAAATTCAAAAATATGTAGGGAAGATTTCTGGGCCGTTACTTGACCGCATAGATATCCATGTCGAAGTGCCGGCAGTGAAATACACAGAGTTATCATCCAAGCGGCGAGAAGAGTCATCTACGTCAGTGCGTGAGCGAGTAGTGCGCGCTCGCAAATTGCAAACCACACGATTCCAGAATCGGCGGGGTCTCTTCAGCAATGCGGATATGGAATCCAATGATATCAAAGAGTTTTGCGCGTTGGATGAAATCGGTTCCAATTTGCTAAAGACTGCGATGACAAAACTCGGGCTATCGGCACGAGCATTTGACCGAATACTGAAAGTTGGCCGCACCATCGCAGACCTTGCCGCATCAGAATCCATTCGCCCCGAACACATCGGCGAGGCTATCCAGTACCGAAGTCTGGACAGAAACTTCTATGCAGTTTAAGAAGAAAATCCTCCCGAAAGGGCGCCTTCGGCGGAAGGACGAAATCTGAGAGTGAAGC
>JACRFF010000153.1 GCA_016218005.1 Ignavibacteriales bacterium | reverse complement strand
TCTGAACTACGCTGATTGAGAGCCGAGTTGAGCGCATAATAATCCTCTGACGTGCGTACTGATTCAAACGAGGGCATCCGATCGCGAGCAGCGCTCATCTCATAGTCCTCGTCCCCTGAGTCCTGTAAGATCACTCTACTGTAGGACAGAAAGGCGACGAAGAGAAGCATTGCGCCCGGCTTGTGGAACAGATCTTCCACAAGCGAAGTGGCGAGCCAGGTTGCCAGCGATAGAGCAAAATACCGACCCAAACCTCCATGGCGCCATAAACGAACTGCCAGTGAGCCGACGTACACCAGGAAAGAGAATACAAGGGCGCCGCCCACAACTCCATATTCAAGCCATGCCGTCATCACTGTATTGTGAGCGTGGAGAGGCTTATCTGCATGCAGGAAGTACCGTATGTTCCCGGCTCCCACACCCCACCACGGGTTATCCTGAATTATCTCCCAGGCCATGGCACGGATCGTGCCCCTTGAGGCATCCGGCTCGAAATCTGCGAATCTGTACCATTCGAGAAGCTCGCGAAAGAGTTCCGGTCGGCTGACCAGAGCGAGGAACACCAGCCCTGCAAGAATAAGAAAAAGAGCCTTGCTTCGGCGAGCGAAGAGTACGGCGAGACAGGCCACGGTGGTCACAAGCGCCATGCGCGAAAAGATCAGACATATTGCTACTATTGTGGCCGCTACGAGAAAGAGGAGCCACCCCTTGTACCACCCATTGTACATTCGGCTAAAGCCCACCAGTGCAGGCCATGTCATTGATAGCTCCGGTTTCCCGAGACTCGCTTCGAACAGCATTGTCGGCCGAGACGAGTCCGCCTGGGTTGCGAGATAGAGCACCAACCCACTGACCACCATTGCGATCCCTTGAAGGTACCTCTCCATGAACGGATCGTTGGAATCAAAAGAAAAGGAAAGAAAAGCCAAGGGAGTGATGCAGGCAAATGCCAACACGAGACTCCTAAGTTCGTCTACGCGGCACAAGACTGCCGAAATTGACGCCGACACAAGGACCGCCCCGGTGAACATTAGCCAGAACAAGCCGTTCTCCCAATCGAAATTGCGGCCGTGGAAGATGAACATGGGGACCAAGAGAAGCGCCGGTAGCAACGATCTGAAGACATCGGACAACGGCCCGATTATCTCAGTGCTGGCAATGATCGCTATGATCAGCGACAGTGTACCCAACGTTGCACCTCTTCCCGCTGCGAGCACTTACCCTCGCCTCTGTCACCCACACAGACCGCACACTCAACTACGTATTGCATAATTGCCATAGAATTCCCTTCGGTCTTCCACGTCGCTATAGAGTCCTACCTGCACTGCCCCGACTATCCGCGGGATGTACGATTGAATGGTGAACGAAGGTTCAAATCCCAGAACAGACTTGATCTTGTCGAAAGAAACTCGATAGTTACGCGGGTCGACCCCCCCTTCTTTGTAATTGACCTCGGCATGTCCGACCGTCTCCGTGATGGCCGACACAATCATCTTCTTTGTGTAGTTCTCCTGGTTACATCCAACGTTGAACACTTCACCGTCGACCACATCTTTCTCACTTTCCAACACCCGAATGATTGCGGCGGATATGTCGCGCACATGACAATAAGGACGCCACGTGTTCTCGTCGTACACAGTGAGCGGGTGTCGTAGAGCCAGTTCTCTCGAAAACTCCGACACCGTCAAGTCGAACCGCATCCTGTGCGACAATCCGTATGCTGTGGCAATGCGCAATATCGTCGGACAGAAATCTATCGCACCTGCGCGTCCGAGGATGTGCTGCTCGACGGCTACTTTGCATTCCGCATACAGAGATTGAGGGTTCAATTCGGAGGCTTCTGTGGCCATAGAATCGTCGGGCTTCAATCCATAGTTACTACACGTGGAGGCGAAGATAAATCGATTGATTCCCCTCCCATACAGCTCTTCAAACAGGCTGATCGATCCCTGTTCATTGACCTCCTGCGCGGTTTTCCGATAGGTCCTGCAGATCGGGTCCCCTACGAGACCGGCCAGAAGAACCACATCGGTTATTTCTCTGAGAACGCCATTCCGCTTGAGGCCTCGAACCAAGTCACCGAGAACGAAGGAGAACGATGGGTGATCGGATAGGGCCGCTATTGAGGCCCCATGTCCATAGATCAAATTGTCCAGGACCCTTACCGCGTATCCTTGCGCCAGAAGCTCCCTGACCAGGAC
>JACRFF010000021.1 GCA_016218005.1 Ignavibacteriales bacterium | reverse complement strand
CGAGCGAATCATCGACGACGACGCCTTGAATGATCTCGGCATCTTCGCCGGCAGCATCGTGAATAATGCTGGTGGCTTCATCCACTTCCCACATGGTCATTGCGTTGGAACCGGAGATGTTGATGAGAATTCCTTGTGCGCCGGCAATCGAGACGCCTTCGAGTAATGGACTGGAGATGGCGGCATTCGCTGCTTCAGCCGCGCGATTTTCTCCGGTGGATGAGCCGGTGCCCATCAGCGCATCGCCCATTTCGCGCATCACACGGCGGACATCGGCAAAATCGACATTGATCAATCCCGGCACGGTAATGATTTCGGAAATTCCTTTTGCCGCGTTGTGCAGCACTCGGTCAACGACGGCGAAGGCCTCGGCAACACTCGTGCGGCGGTCAACAACCTCGAGCACTTTTTGATTGGGAATAACGATCAACGTATCGACATGCTTGCGAAGCTCTTCAATGCCGTCGTCTGCTTGCAATGAACGCTTCTTGCCTTCGCTGTTAAACGGCTTCGTAACAATGCCGACCACCAACGCACCAACACTGCGTGCAATGTTGGCCACCATCGGAGCGCCTCCTGTTCCCGTGCCGCCTCCCATGCCGGCGGTAATGAAGACCATATCGGTTCCTTGCAGCGACTGGGCGATGTCTTCACGATTTTCTTCGACCGCGCGAAATCCAACGGAAGGATCTGCGCCGGCGCCGAGACCGCGCGTTAGGCTTCGCCCGATCTGTAATTTTGTCGACGCTCGATTGCGTTCAAGCGCCTGCAAGTCGGTGTTGATCGCTACAAAGTCAACGCCGATCAAACCTTTGTCAATCATGCTGTTGACGGCATTGCCGCCACCACCGCCGACTCCAACAACGCGAATTTTTGCGCCGCGAGATAAGGGGATGTCGAGTTCAATAGACACGGTAGTTCTCCTTTGAAATAGGTTAATGGAAATGTAAGAAAACTTTTGGATTCTTCATCAGAAAAATGTCGCTCATAACTCGTCAAACCACGATTTCATCTTTTGGAAGATCGTCTTGCCTTTGCCGTCCTGAATCATCGCTTTGACGGAGGAACGCGTACGGTACTTCAACTCGTGCATCACCAGACCGACGCCGGTGGCATAGATCGGATTCTCGATCTCGTGGATCAATCCAGCGCCAAACCCTGAGGGAATGCCAATCTTCACCGGAATACCCAGAACTTCGCGCGTCAATTCCGACGTTCCTTTGATCAGCGAGCCGCCGCCGGTGAGCACAATGCCGGCCGAGAGATGGCGCGAATAGCCGGAGCGCTTGATTTCCATGGCCGCGAATTCCAATATCTCTTCCATCCGCGGTTGGATGATGTTGCAAAGCGTGAGCTTGTCAATCTCCATCGGCGCACGACCGCCGATGCCGGGAACCGTGATTGCGTGGTTTTCCATCACCGACGGTTGATAGGCGAAACCGTGTTCGATCTTCAATCGTTCCGCTTGATCGGGCAGCACGCCAAGCCCCTTCTTGATATCATCTGTCACCTTCCGTCCGGCAATTCCGATTACGGCCGTATGCCGAATGGTGCGTTCTTCAAAAACCGCCAAGTCGGTCGTGCCGCCGCCGATATCGAGCAAGGCAACGCCCACTTCTTTTTCGTCATCATCAAGCACCGCATAGCTGGATGCCAGCGGCTCGAGCACAAGGTCGTTGACCTGCAAACCGGCGCGCTGAACGCATCGGTAAATATTTTGTGCCGCCGTCACCAACCCCGTGATGATGTGGACGACCGCCTCCATCCTCACCCCGGACATTCCCACCGGGTCGTAGATGCCGTCTTGCCCATCCACGATGAATTGTTGCGGAATGACATGAATGATCTTTCGGTCTAACGGCAGCGCCACTTTTCGCGTATCGTCGATGAGCCGTGCGACGTCGTCTTTAGTGATTTCGTTTTCCGGCCGGCTGATAGCAATAACACCGCGGCTTTGAAAACTTTGAATGTGGTCGCCCGCGATACCCACCGTTACGGAATTGATCTTTACGCCCGATTGCTGTTCGGCGTCTACGACCGCGACCTTGATCGACGCCACCGTTCGTTCGATGTTCGTCACGACACCGCGAGTCAAGCCGTCGGAAACGCTCCGTCCGATGCCGAGAATTTTCAGCTTCCCCGGCCTCGATTCGTCGGGCGCCGCGACAATCGCGCACACTTTTGTCGTTCCAATATCCAAGCCAACTGCAATTTCTTGTTCCATAGTCATCCTTTGAAAAAGCGTTTGTTAGAGTTTGCTCGCCGGCGTTGTCGACGAACGCCAATGCGCAACCACTTGGTCTTCGTACCTCAGGTCGACAT
>JACRFF010000152.1 GCA_016218005.1 Ignavibacteriales bacterium | reverse complement strand
GGTTAGAGAGCGTGCCGCCCACTTCCACTTTGCACGCGACTTCCGTTGGGCTTGTTTCGACTACGCGCACTCGCAGTTTTCCATCGTCAAGCAAAATGATGTTCTCCGGTTGAACGTCGCGAGGAAGATTCTTGTACGTGGTGCTTACCCGTTCCTTCGTGCCTTCGATTTCCTCGATCGTGAAACGTATCAGATCGCCTTCCTTCAGCACAACAGACCCATTCTTGAGTACACCCGTTCGAATCTTGGGACCGCTGAGGTCTTGCATCACCGTTATGTGCTCACCGGTCATCGCGCTGGCACGCTTCACGTTTTCTATAACGGTCTGATGATTCGTATATGTGCCGTGAGAAAAATTGAGTCGAACGACGTCCATGCCGGCTTGAATAAGCGACACCAAGGACTCGACGCTGCTCGAAGCAGGGCCGATAGTTCCAATGATCTTTGTTCTGCCGAATGAGTTTTTCTTCGTCATGCAATCTTCTCCTTTTCTTCCCGAAGGATTCCAACAAGTTCAGGCAGGATCGTTCCCGCCAGTCCTATCAATGATTCATCGACGTAATGTGAAATGTCAGTGCGTTCCATGTTGACCTCAACGACGTACGCCCCTGCATGTTTTGCAGTCGCCGGCAGCGCTGCCGCCGGATAAACGACGGCGGATGTTCCGACGCATAGAAACACATCACACCATCGGGCCGCTTCCTCGGCTTCATTGAAGACGTCGTGCGGCAAAAGCTCACCAAACCATACAACGGCGGGCCGAACAAGTCCACCGCAACGCTCACAGCGCGGAACGCCTTCTGTTCTATTGAGATGTTCTTCGTTTGCGTCTGAGCCGCACGCAATGCAATAACTTCGTTCAATGTTACCGTGAAGTTCCAGAACGCGCTTGCTGCCTGCCCGTTGATGAAGATTATCGACATTTTGCGTCACCAATGTGAATCTTGGAACGAATCGCTCAAGCTCGGCAAGTGCAGTGTGTCCGGCGCCAGGCCGCACGTTGTCGATCAATCGCTTCCGATAGCTGTACCATTCCCACACCAATTCCGGATTGCGGATGAACGCATCAAAGTTCGCCAGTTCTTCCGGCTTAAATTTTTTCCACAGGCCATCCTTGCCGCGGAAAGTCGGCACGCCGCTTTCCGCCGAGATGCCGGCGCCTGTCAACACGCACATCGATGAGGCTTGGCGGAGAATGTGTTTTAGCCGATGGGAGACCATCATTGCTCCGGAGTCAACAGGAGCCGATGAGCGGAAGAGGTATTCCAACGTTCAACGCTCATGGGAAAGAATCTATAAGCGCCGTGCAGCCACAAGTTGATTTGATCTTTGTAGTGGCCGGAAAAAACGTGCCCCGATTGTCCGGGCGGCATCACGGCAAGCGTGCCATCCATATCAGCGAGGTCGTAAATTCGGCGCGTCGAGGGGCCGATGGTGTTAGCAAATGGCTGTGCCAATCGGAAATCTCCCTTGCTCACCGTCGAGTGCGACCCTCCAACAGAAAATGGGCCGATGTTGAAGATCGGACGCAGCACTGCGTTCGCGCCAAACACGTGGCCAAATGTTACGGCGTGCACTCTTCCCCAACGCCATTCTTTGATTTCTCCGCCGAGCGTTTGCTGAAGTCCGGCGAGCGCCTCGGCTAAGCTCTTGCGAACGATGTCGTCTCTCGATTCGATCTGAGAAGTAGTGATGTCGTCGAACCACGTGGACGTACTGTCTTCCAACAATCGTGTGAGCACAGTCAAAGGAATGCTTGCCAGCGTATCGTAAAGCCCAAGCAGTTGAGGACCCAGATCGTCCTTCAAGGTATTGTCAATGATTTTGAGAAACGTGGCCTGAAAGATCGTCGGCGCAACTTCATCGGGCCGATGGCTGAAATCCCAGTTGGCAAGATACTTCAGCGCTGTTGCGATGCGAGGATCGTGTTGAGAATCCGTCGGTCGGGATGCCGCAAGAATTCTCGGCACAACTTTGCGTGCGTGCGGCGAAACGACGTCAAATTGCAGCCGACCCATATCCTGAAGCGTGGCTTTGGGCAGCGCTTGCAATACTTCGGTAATCCGTTCAGCGCGCCACGGCGGCTCCCAGTGATTCGAGATGTGATACGGATAGGCGTCGTCGATGATCTTGTTGATCGCAGTAACAATTATGCCCTTCTCCGGATTGACCACTTCCGGCATGCGATCAAAACGAACAAAACCTTTCCAGTCATAATCATC
>JACRFF010000151.1 GCA_016218005.1 Ignavibacteriales bacterium | reverse complement strand
CGCTACCTCGAGTTCATCACGCGTTGTAAGGCGTTCGGCCATTTCGAGCGCAAGAAGGAACGTGAGAATCAAGAATGCGTAAAGAGCGTCCGTATTGTCCACACGATTGCGCGAAGTGAGAACCAAGAGCAGCGCCATGGCGTAAAGAATTCGCCGCGCCGGCGATAGACGAGTCAGAAACGCTATGAACAAATGCCACGCTAATTTGACGGCACGGATAAATTTGTTCTTCTCTCCTTCGAGTGAGGGGACGGATCTGTTGTAGAATTCATACATGCCCCGCGTTTCACTACTGAAGAGTCTTTCGAATTCTTCTCGACTCAGGTCTTTGGTAAAGAGCAGATACACGTTTCTGAAAAACTGGCCGACCCGATTCATAGTAATTCTTGCACCTCGCTGTCTTTATCTACGAACGACGAACGAAAAAGTTGGGGTTCAGCAATGACGAAGAGATTTGCGGTTCTCTGCATTCTCGGCGGCGCTACGAGAGTGCCGTTTCTAACAGCACCTTGTGTTTTCAAGGCCCTCTTCGTCTCCCTCTACGATGAACCGGATAGGGAACTCATAAGAACGGAACTTTTGTTGCTTCGATGCGTAGGTAGAAATGAACTCAGAATGGAGGAAGCACCATGAACAAATCTTCGATTCGTCGCTTGGCCCTCCTTCTTGAAAGCGCAGCGGCGCCTGCGAGCTAACTAGATAATTTCTTTCACAAGCTCTTTGCGCGGATTGGGAATCACAACACGATTCACGAGCAGCCCACGATCCGCGCAGAGCGCTGATCCCGCTTTGACCGCCGACTCTACGGCGGCGACATCTCCCGTCAACGTCACGAAAGCCTTTCCGCCGAGCGCCATTGCCAACCTGATCTCCATCAGCTTGACGGATGCAGTCTTGACCGCTGCATCTGCGGCTTCGATGAGCGACGCAACACTGAACGACTCGATGATGCCAAGAGCGTTAAGCATTTCTATTTGGTTAGGTCCGGCAATTGCCGAAAAGACTTCAGGGTGCACATTGGGAATCACAAACGAATCAACCACCGTGCCCTTTGCCGCCGCCTTCCCAGCATCGACACTGGATTTCACGGCCGCAACGTCTCCTCCTATCAACACCATGTACTTGCCTGAGCAAATACTGCGCGAGAGGAGAAGATCGACCTCGGAAGTCTTCAACATGGTATCGGCAGCCACATAGCCAGAAGCAATACTCGTTAGCTCTATCAGTCCTATTGCATTCATGTTGCGCATTGTTCGTTCCCCCTATCGTTGCTCGATCACGACCGACCCATTCAATTCCGTCACCACGCCATCGATGCTTGCGTGGATACGCGCACCCAACTTTCCGTTTGGAATCTCACCGATGCAGTCGCCGGCTCGCACGGTAGCGCCAATCGCGACTGTAGGAAGAGACGCAACACCCGCATGCTGATGCAACGGAATACGCACTTGCTTCGGTTGGAAGGGATGCTCGGCAAAATGCGCCGGCACGTCGTACTCATGCACCCCCATTTTTGTCATCAACTGTTTGAGCGGCACGTGCCTTCCATCGTACATCGGATGCAATTCTACATCTCTGTTTCCCTGCCATGCCATTCCCTTTGCCTTGAGGCCGGACTTGGATTTGTCGCAAGCCTCTTTGGGATACAGTTCTTCCGGGCATGCATAGAGCGTGCACAATCCACACGCACAGCATAACTGGGCGAACTGACTCCACACATCTTCACCCGACACCGTAAACGAAAGGCTCCGCATGACTTTATGCGGTTGGACATCGTAGCCGAGCAGATAGCGAGGACAGAACTCGGTGCAGTACGTGCATTGGTCGCACGCCGATTTCCCGATGCGATGCATGGACTCCAGTGGAAGGAGTTTTCGTCGAACAAGATGGTGGTCAAGCGGGAGTACAACGAGTCCTGCGCAGGTCTTCGTCACCGGTTGCGACAGATCGGTCATCAGCTTTCCCATCATGATTCCGCTGACGAACACCGCAAACTCTGCAACAGAAGCGCCGCCTGCCGCTTGCACAAGATCGGCAAAGGATATTCCGATCGGAACGCGGAAAGTCGATGGACGCTTCACCGCCCCCGCGACGGTGACATATTTCGTGATGACCGGAATTCCTTCGGAGGCGTAGAAGAGATTGCGCAGAGTCTCGACATTATTCACAACCACTCCGACATTCAGCGGAATCCCTTGCGGCGGAATGAGACGCCCGGTGGATTCGTACACTAACACATATTCGTCACCCGTAGGATAGAAATCGCCAAGCCATTGTAGTTCGGCTCCAATCTTCGCGGCAGCGTGCGCCAAACCTCGGAGGTGCTCTTCGTACTTCTTCTTGACGCCGATGATTCTTTTTGTCGCTCCTGTCGATTTGGAGAGAAGCGACAATCCCGCCGCCACCGCTTCCGGCTCGCGAATCATTAGTTCGAGATCTTTGTGGAGCAACGGTTCACACTCTGCACCGTTGCCCAACACATACTCAACAGACGAGTGCGCCTTGACGTGAGCCGGGAATCCTGCACCGCCGGCCCCAACGACGCCGCCGCGTT
Source organism: Ignavibacteriales bacterium (assembly GCA_016218005.1). Classification (GTDB taxonomy): domain Bacteria; phylum Bacteroidota; class Ignavibacteria; order UBA10030; family UBA10030; genus JACRFF01. Next base: position 182 of record JACRFF010000151.1, on the reverse strand, counting down.
GTGCACTTTCAGCAAGCGTCATCTTGAGATTTCAAACTGTTCGTCCAAACGTTTCACGCGATGTTTGCCTTAGCAGGTTGTTGAAAAACCATTTTTCATGGTAGGTTAGACATTCTTGTCTGACCTTTTTGAATCGTTTTGGACAGGCAGGAATGCCTGTCCTACCAATTGAAAGGGTTTTT
>JACRFF010000020.1 GCA_016218005.1 Ignavibacteriales bacterium | reverse complement strand
TTGTAGGCATGAAGGCCTCCGCACACGAGGTGTATGGCAGTGATTCGCTCAAAGGCAAGAAGATTGCAGTGCAGGGAGCCGGCAAGGTTGCCACATTTCTTTGCGAGCATCTTGTGAAGGAAGGAGCAAAGATCATTCTCACCGACATCAACGAAGACCGGGCAAAGCACAACGCTAAGAGGTTCAAAGCAGCATACGTCAAGCCCGACAAAATCTACGGCGCCTCGGCAGATATTTTTGCGCCGTGTGCTCTTGGGGGAATTTTGAACGACGAAACTATTCCGCAACTCAAAGTGGATATCGTTGCGGGCGGCTCCAACAATCAATTGCTGGATGAAAAAAAGCATATGCAAATGTTGATTGACCGCAAGATCATGTATGCCCCCGATTATGCCATCAATGCCGGCGGTCTCATCAATGTTGCCAATGAACTTGAAGGCTACAGTGAGAAGCGAGCGCTCAAGCAAGCAGAAGGCATTTACGATATCTTGCGTGAAATTTATCGCATTGCCAGAGAGGAAAAGGTTTCAACTTCCACCGCGGCAAACAAGCTTGCAGAATACCGGATCGAGTCCCTCGGCCGCATCAAACAGATCTATACCAGCGCAAGTCCGAGAACAAAATAAGTTGCAATGGTTTCGTCTCTCAACTTACGGTTGAGAGAATTCACAGTATATTTTACAACTATGTCTAAAAAACGTCGACTTGTCCGCGAACGCGTTCTCCAAGCTCTCTACGCCTACGAAATCTCGCGGGAACCGATTGAGTTTATCATTGAGAATATTGTCGGCGACCTCAAAAAGCAAAACGATGCGTTTGAGTTCGCCAAGAATTTCATTTTGAAAGTGGTTTCATCGAGCAAGGAAATCGACGCGCTCATTCGCCAGCGCGTAGAGCACTGGGAATTCAACCGCATTGCGATCATCGACAAGATCGTGTTGCGTATGGGAATTTGTGAGCTTCTCTACTTCGAGGATATTCCGCCGAAGGTCTCCATCAACGAATCCATCGAGATCGCACGGACGTTCAGCACGGAAAAGAGCGACAAGTTCGTCAATGGCGTTCTCGATTCCATTCTTGACGACCTGAAATCTACCGGCCAGCTGAAGAAATCCGGCCGCGGCTTGCTCGAAAGCACGTCAACCAAGAAAAAGCAGGAATGACAACGCGCGGCGTTTCTGCTTCGGATGCACAACGGGAACCGGCCTCACGCGGCCAGATTCTCTCCTGGGCATTATTCGATTTCGCCAATACCGCGTTCTACGTTCTCATTCTTACCGTCGGCTATCCGTTGTACTTCAAAGAAATTGTCGCGGGAAGAGAGTTCGCAGGCGACTTTTGGTGGGGTGCGGCGTTTAGCATCTCGATGGCTATCGTGGCAATTCTTTCTCCCATCCTCGGCGCCGCCGCCGACATGGGGGGCGGCAAGAAACGATTCCTCGCCCTCTTTACAGCGTTATGTATTCTTGCAACGGCGTCGATGTTTTTTGTTCACGCCGGCATGTTGGTTTCCGCAGTATTGTTGTTGATAGCCGCCAATGTCGGCTTCGAGGCCGGCCTTGTGTTCTACGACGCGTTTCTTCCTGAACTGACAACCGAGCGAAGCTACGGGCGCGTTTCAGGATATGGATTTGCGGTCGGCTACGCCGGTTCATTGGCAACGCTGGCCGTCGCCTATCCCTTATTCGCCGGCGGATTTGAAGAAACAAATCTCATCAACATTCGCCTCAGTTTTCTTCTTGCGGCAGGATTTTTTTTCGTGTTTGCCATACCCATTTTTTTTGTCGTGCCGGATCGCCAACAGTCTTCGGATTGGAACTGGCGATTCGCCCGCTACGGACTGCGGCGAGTCCGCAAAACATTTCAGGAATTTCAACAGTACCGCAACGTGGGCAAATTCCTGCTTGCCTATTTCATTTATATTGATGGAATCAACACCGTTATTATCTTTTCTTCAATCTTTGCACGCGAGACGCTGCATCTGGATATCGGCGAGATTGTCATTTTCTTTGCGATGGTTCAAACCACTGCGCTTCTCGGCTCCGTAGCGTTCGGCGTACTTTCCGACCATTGGGGACACAAGCCAACGCTGAGCGTCACGTTGGCGCTTTGGCTCGTCATTGTAGTGCTGGCATTCTTTGTACAATCGAAAACGGTCTTCTATAGTATTGGAATAGCCGCAGGAGTCGCACTCGGCTCCTCCCAATCAACAAGCCGCAGTTTGATGTCTCAAATTACTCCGCCAGAGAAGAAAACGGAATTCTTCGGTTTCTTTTCATTCTTTGGAACAGCTTCCGCCATCATCGGACCATTTATGTTTGGTGTGCTCTCGTCGAACTTCAATCAACGCCTGGCCATTCTTTCGGTGGGATGTTTCATCGTTGCAGGATTTTTCCTTCTCCAACGCGTTGAAGCGCCGCGGATCTCACAGCAGGATTCCGTCCAGTCTTAAAAATATCGAGGGAGGTCAAGCCATGCTATTCCGCTCCCAGCGCTTCTTCACGCTTCTTCTTGCTGTCGCGATCGTATCAATAACCGGATGTCCAACAGAGAAACGCGAAACCCCCACGCGCGGCAATTTGCGTGTGCTGATATCGGAATCCGTTGCGCCATCCCTGATCGAAGAAATCAATTTCTTTCACTCCTACTATCGGACAAACGGCGCCAACATCACGTTCGACATCGTTTCTTCTGAGGAAGCAAATCGGCGTTTTGCTTCCGATTCTACACGAATGATTATCACCACAATTCCTTTTTCTCCTAAGGTCAAAGAACAGGTTCGCCAGCAGTTCGGCGCAATCCATGGTCTGGTGATTGCTTGGGATGGATTAGCGGTCATCGTCAATTCGGCAAACCCCGTAACACAACTCACGACCACCGATGTGGCGGCAATGCTCAGCGGTGCGGTAAAGAACTGGAGTTCTTTTACCGCAAGCAAACGTCATCGAGGAATAATTGAACTCTTCTTACAAGATTCTTCCGATGCATGGTTTTTGGCACAGCGGCGCATTCTGCTTGGAGAAAACGTGAAGGCATTTCGATGGAATCGCACAGGATCTTCGCTCGAAACAATTCGCCGCATCAGTCAGAATAGTTTCGGCATCGGTTTGGTCGGCGTGGATTGGATCGATTCCGCAAAAACCAATGTGCGCGTACTCGAGCTTGCATCAACGCACGATCAACAGGATACCGTGTATGTTGAGAAACCGGAGGCGCGAGGAAAATTCTTCAGCCCACACCCTGCACACGTCTATCGTTCGTACTATCCGTTGCGGAGAGCGGTCATCGCTTATACAAAAACGGAGCGGGCTGATTTGGCTTCAGGCTTTCTGAGCTTCATCGCTTCGGCTGAAGGACAAAAAGTGTTTCTGCGGCGCGGATTAGTTCCCGCCACTCAACCTATCCGCCTCAAGTAGTAGTGCTTCCGTTCAAGGCAAGCCGCGGTGCTGTTGTGAACTCTCAAACGATGCGCCAACCCACTGCTTGCAAAAGACAAATTCTTTCGCGGCGGCAACGCAAACCAAAGCGCAGCAACAGCATTGGACGACAATAATGGTTCATATTAAAAGATGGAGTGTCGGTGTTTTGTTTGTTCCGACGCCATGCGCTCGGCACCCCGATAAATCGGTGCTTCGCGGCGTCGGAATGCCGTTGCAACTTTTTGTGCTTGACAGAATACTTGAAAAATCCTAACTTGACGATGGCAGTCAAGACACAATATGGACAAGACAGTGGAAAGACAATCATTTGGAAAGCACATTCGCTCGTTAAGAGAGACAAAAGGTAAGTTGCTACGACAAGCTGCCGCAGATTTAGACGTCGACCAGGCGGTCCTAAGCAAGTTGGAAAATGGGCTATTGCTACCAAGTGAAGCTATCATCGAGAAACTTGCCGCCTATTACAAAACTGGCATAGACGAACTAAGGGTGCAAGCATACGCCGAAAAGATTGTGGGAGAAGTCGGCGAGTTTAAGCACGCTGAGAAAGTAATTTCACTTGTCAAAGAACACCTTGCTTCGTATGTGGGGGCAGAAAAGCAAGGCAAGAAAAAGAGCAAGAAGGAGAAATGAATATGATACAAACAGAGCTCTTTGAGAGTGACTATATCGTCCACTATGAAAAACACAAAATACGATACGAGTTTCCTGTCGTAGGTGACGTTACTTTTCTTAATGGACTCTCTGAGCCTGTTCATCGGTGGTTTAGACTAACTCCTAGCTATTCGCCTGAGCTTGTAAGGTATCTTGTACAAGAACTACGGTGCGACCGTGAAACTTTAGTATGCGATCCGTTTCTTGGTAAAGGAACAACAGGGATAGAGCTTAAGAAGCTCGGCATTCCTTTTGTGGGGATTGAAATCAACCCTTTGCTTAAGCTAGCATCAGAGTACGCACTAACGTGGGAAGTTGAACAAAGCAAGTTCGCAGAGCATTGGAAGGAAACCTTGGCGAAGATTGAAGAGACAATTGATGGGTTCAAAGGAGTGACATTAGAGAATGTAATTGCCGAGAAGAAGTTAAAGTTACCTCCAATCCACGATGTGTTTCGATGGTGGAAGAAATACGTCTTGAGAGACCTTTTGCTGATAAAGGAATCGCTTGGGAAGGTTCGCAATGAAAACTATAAGCGACTTTATTGGATTGCACTATGTTCGTCGGTTCTTGACTGTGCAAACATTCACCGGAACCATCCAACGATTAGCTTTGACGATAACCACAAGCGCAAGATTGATGTGCTGGGAGACTTCAAGGAAAACATTGAGCACATCTTGGCTGACTTAAAGAGAGTTCCACCACGTGAAAAAACTGGGAAAGCAAATATATTGCTCGGAGATAGTACTCATATTGCCAGCGTGGTACCCGATATAATTGATAGAGTCATCACGTCGCCGCCTTACCCAAATAGGTTCAGCTATGTGCATACTACGCGTCCACAACTGTTCTTTATGGACGTTTTTGAGAATGCCACCCAGTCTGCCGACCTCGATTGTGCTGCAATAGGTGGAACTTGGGGGAAAGCAACGTCTGTACTTTACAATGGCGTTGTAGAACCTTACGAGCATTTGAGTGGAATATTGCAACCTATGATTTCCGAGCTTCGGCCTAAGCACAACTTAATGTGCAACTATGCTGTGAAGTATTTCAATATGATGGATGACCATATCGCCGACCTAAAGAACCGAATAACGAACAAGTTTCGCGGAGCTTACATTGTAGGAAACTCAAGGCTTAAAGGTGTCGAAATACTTACTGAGGTTGTCTTGGCGAAAATGTTCGAGCACCAAGGTTTCACGGTTGATAAGCTACTTGTTTTCCGGAAACGCGGTGGTAAGAAAAAACTGTACGAGACTGCCGTCTGTGTAAGCAGGTGAGAGTCACATCATATCGAATATCTCCTTCATCAGGGGTTCAATAATCTTCGATTCGCCAACCAAGAATTCGTATAGATCGAAGCCAGTAATGCTCTCGACAGCGGAGAATGCCTGCTCACCTTGAAAAAGATTCCAATATCTTGAAAGGCGTTCCACAGGACTCCTCAGAGATGTACTGCAGAATATGAGCATAACTGGGATAATGTTTGAATTCTTCAGCGCGAGAGACATATCCCGGTCTGCTTGGATTCTCTTAGAATCACCGATCTGATAGCACGATCGAACCTCGAAACCGACACCCATACCGGCTTGTTTACCAACCTTGAATAATTCTGCCAACCGATTCTTTTTGCTTTGATTCAGGCTTGCAAATCGAATTAAGCCATCGGTTGAGCGTTCCTGTAGTTCTCCATCTATGTTCAGCTTCACATTGAAGGTCAGATCCTCCTCGGGAACTTTGAGTCTGTCCTGAAGTAGTGCTTTGAACATTTCCTCGTACATATCACCGAGTTTTCGATGCAAGCTCGTGATGAGATTGCCGCCAATCCTAGCTGTGGCGTACTTTGAATTATGTAGGAAAAATGGTGAGAATGCGGGGTCGTTCTTAATAAGTTTGAGAAAGTGTTCTTTTGTTGTTACACCCTCGAATCGTTCATACGGGTCGTATTGGAGAGTACAACCGACAAGTTCTCTCGGATAATTGAGCGTAACTGCGATTTGAGCATTGTGGCCTGCCTGTCTTGTTGATTGTATGTCGATTTTTGAATAGAGGTGTAACATAAATTCGGGCTAGTGCAATGGCAGCAAATGGGCTTGAAGAAAAATCCAGAAAGACTTCTGATCCCAGTTTGGAGGCGGCGTTAGAATTCAGGGCCAAGCGAAAAGTAGTACATAGGGGTCGAGAAGCCCTGCCAGTTGAAATTCCACGCCACATCGATACGCAAGGGCCTCCCGAAGAAGAAGAGCCGCGTGCCCACTCCTGTTCCCACAAGAAGATCTCGCAGCACGGTTGCACCATTCGGGTCGGAACCGAATGCACGCCACGCTTGTGTATTGGACCACGCCGACCCGACGTCGACAAATGCGGCGCCAAGGATGTTCGCAAACCCAAGAGGCAATGCGCCAAAGATAAGATAGCGCACCAACGGAAAGCGTAATTCAAGATTCGCCAGAGCAAACCGCGTTCCGTTCTGGACATTGTAGTTGAAACCGCGCAGCGGCAGCACCGGAGTCAGGAACGCATAGTCTTCAACGTTCACGATGGGAATTTGGTTGCTCTCAAACCGTCGATTGATCCAGCCATCCGTGCCGCCGATGAAAAAGAATTGCCGGTCGGCGCCGTTGCTGATTCCGCCCGTCAACCGAAACGCAAAGATCAATTCTTTCATCCATTTGGAATAGCTTCGGTAGTCGGCTGTTGCCGTTAGAAGTTCCAGCGCATCTTTGTTGACTTTGGGCGTTCCATAAAGCGTCAGGTTGAATCGCGACCCGTTGTTTGGTGCAAACCAGCCTCCCTGCCAGAGCGTATTATCATTCACGTACGACAGCGTTGGAAGGATAAACGACCTTCGCTGCGCCGGTACAAATGAATCTTCCATATTCTCCCGCGAGAGATTCAACCACATGGCGCTCAAATCCAGTCGATTGAACCGGTCGATGGGATATTGCGCCATCAAGCCGAGTCCCCACGTCCGAAAACGATACAGCGTATCTGCATACGTGCCGAGATACAAAAACCGAGCGCTGTGAAATCCCTGAAAGCCCCAGTCAATTCTTCCGGGGAGATATAAATAGGAAAGTCCGTAGTCGCTGTTCTTCAGGTCGAGCAGAAGGTTCGTTTGGAAGACGATTTGATGATCTCCCATCAAGTCGCTGAACGCCATCACCGTCGTTCCTTGAAGTCCGTAGAACGTGCTGTAATTTGCCGCACCGTAGACAAGGTCTGGAGAAAACGTCAGCTTATATTTTTTCGGAATGTAGTTGCCTTCGTTATCTTGATTGCCCTGCACCTCGAACCGCGATGCAATGGGAGGCACGTTCGTGGTATCCATGCGGATAGCTTCAGGAGTAAAAATATAGTTCCGAAGATCGACCTTTCCGGGTGATTTGTATTTGAGATCTACTTCGCCGCTATCCACAACAACAACGACGTTCTGCCGAACCCCAACCGTATCAGACGAAGGAACGGTCCGAGCAATTTCTTTCGGTTTTTCATCGCGAGGAAGCGCAAACCGTTTTTTGAAAAACTCCGTTGGCTCCAACGAGGTTACGTTCAGTCGGCGCTCAAACGGACGCAGCATCAGATAGATATCGAAGCCCGCTTCATTCAACGAAGAAAATACAAGCTTGGAACCATCGCGCGTAACAGAGAGTTGATAGACACCACTCAGCGAGTTCGTGATAGGTAAATCAAGTCCGGATTCCAGTTCCCGCACATACACATTATTGATACCGTTGCGGTCCGAAATGTACAGCAGTTTTTTCCCATCCGGCGAAGGCACGGGCGATGTCTCGTCGCTGTTGGGATAATCCGTAATGCGTTGGATATTACCCGTCGCAACTTCGACTCGGTACAAATCGCGCTGATGGTAATCGTGCTTGAACATCCTCACCGGCGCCGATAGTTTCGTCGGTTCGATGTTCTTCCCGCGGTCGGAAACGAAGTACATGGCCTTCCCGTCGGGAG
>JACRFF010000148.1 GCA_016218005.1 Ignavibacteriales bacterium | reverse complement strand
CGGCCTGATGCGTTTTGGCGACGCCTGGCCGAACCGCCACAACCTCAGCAGCCTGCGGATGCTCGGCACGGTCGGCGAGCCGATTAACCCGGAAGCCTGGCGCTGGTACTATAATGTTATCGGCAAGGGCAAACTTCCTATTATCGACACGTTTTGGCAGACCGAGTCGGGAGGATTCTTGATTTGTCCATTACCGTCTGTAGGTCTAAAGCCCGGCAGCGCTACGCGCCCCTTCCCCGGTATTGATGCTGATGTCGTTGATGAAACAGGAAAACCTTGTCCACCCGGAGTCGAGGGATATTTGGTGATTAAAAATCCTTGGCCGGGAATGTTACGAACGATCTATGGCGATCCACAGCGGATGGTAAACCAGTATTTCAGCCAGTTTTCGCATCAGGGTTGGTATATGGCTGGGGATGCTGCGCGCAAAGACGAGGATGGCTATTTCTACATCATCGGCAGAATTGACGAGGTCATCAAAGTCAGCGGCTATCGTCTTGGTACGGCAGAAGTGGAGTCGGGTCTGGTCAGCCATCCAGCAGTCGCGGAAGCGGCGGTCATCGGCGTGCCGGATGACGTTCGCGGCAACGTCATCTATGCTTACTGCATCCTGCGCAGCGGCTTCCAGGCGAGTGACGATTTAGTTGATAAGCTCAAAGAACACGTCAAGCATGAGGTCGGGCCTATTGCCGTTCCTGCCAAAATCGAAATCGTCTCTTCGCTGCCGAAGACGAAATCGGGCAAGATCATGCGGCGCGTCCTGAAGGCGCGCGCCATGGGACAGCCGGAAGGGGACACGAGTACGTTGGAGGAATAAGCGGTATTGGCGACTATAACAGATCGCCCATGCTCATTAATTTACGGCTTTGGTATGCGCCGCCGGACGCTGTAAACCGCCCAGTCCAAACAGAGGGAGTGGTGAATTGCGTGGAGAAACCACGATTCTCACCACTCCCAAACAGAACAAGTGTGCGCAATGCGTGATATAATAGGAGGATGCCTGCCCCGTCTTAACAGTGAGGTATGAACATGGTGCTGACCTTTAAGCCAGAAGTTGACCGGAGCGCAAAGTCCGATGACATCAATCTGCCCTGTAAGGAAAGACGGTCGGACTCGCCTTTTGTAGAACTGGTCTGGCACAGCCGCAGCGACAAAGGCGGCGCGTTTATCTCGATGGCCGAGAGCCATTGGGACATGGTCGTG
>JACRFF010000147.1 GCA_016218005.1 Ignavibacteriales bacterium | reverse complement strand
GGCGGCAAGGGATGCTTGTTCGAGATGTTTGGATTCGCGTGCCTCGCGAATGCGATGGGCGAGCGTAGGTTTCATAAAATCACCGACATTTTTGTTCTGGATGAGGTCAATTAAGACAAATTTGTCGTGGACAAGATAGGAGTTTGACGGAACGATGTCAAGCGGGAAAAGCAGCCGCGGACACACACTGAAGAAGCACAGAAAAGATACGGTTTGAAATCCGTGAACGTCGGCGCTGTTTCCGTGTTATCTGTGGTAAATGCTTTCCCCAAGAAACAAAAGGCGTCCCGAAACCGGAACGCCTCTTGCGTCGATGAAGAGTGAACTCGGCCTTACGGCTTCTTGAAAACATCCTCCTTCACGCCGGAATTGATCTTCATGGAAATCAACGTAATCTCTTGCGACTTCTTGCCGTCAACCATGCTTATCAGCTTGAAAGGAAACTTCACGCCGCCGACATCCTTGTAATCATCCATAATCGTTTCCTGCATTCCAAGCCCTGCCGGCGTGCGTTCCCGGCTGGCCGTCTTCACAAGAAGAGCGGACTCGTTATCCACGAACCACTTGATGGTCTTGTTGGTTGCGTTGTGCTTCACCAGCACGATGCCGGTCGGTCGGTCTTGAACCTTATCCTCCTTGTAGTACCAAACCGTGTAGGCGGGGCTGTCAAGATTCTTCAGGACCATCACCGGGTTGAACGTTAGCTGACGCTGGAAACTTTCCGACTGTTGGGCCGGCATCTCCTGTGCGCCCATCGGTGAATTCATCCATCCGGATTTTCCATCCCACGCCATCGTCATCTCGCCAAACGCCGCACTCATCTTCGCAAAAATCTTGTCGGGCAGCACGGCAATCATTTCGCCCGTCGCCTCCATCTCGCCCATCTGCGAACTTATGTTCATCTTTATCGATTGCGACAGATCTTTGACGTCGAGGAATTTCTGGCCTCCTAACGCCGTTAGCGTTTTTTGCAGCACGGACTTTCCCTTGGTTACCAACTCGGCTGTCGCATCGGGGAATTTTTCCGGCGGGGCCGGAATGGTGATGTCGATCGTGCGAACGGAGCCGAGCGTCTTCATCTCTTTGTCGAACTCCGCGTCATTCCCGACGACAAGGATCGCCAACTTGTTCGGGTCCCACCGTTTCTTGATTGCTTCGTTGACCGCCTTCGTGGTTGCCCCCTGAATCTCCTTCAGCTGTTTCTGGTAGTAATCCTTCGGATAGCTGAAAAATTCCAGCGACATCAGCTTGTTGATGACGCTTGCCTTCGACTCAAATTGAAAGACATAGGAATTGAGGTAGGATTCCTTCGCGTACTTGAGGTCGTCCTCCGTGATTCCTTTCTCCACGATGTTCTTGAATTCTTCGATGATGGAGTTCACCATCTTGATCGTCGTTCCGGATTTTGTCGAGCCGTTCATGCGGAAGAGGCCGTTGTAGTCGTATCCTTCACCCCAACTGCTGCCGATGGCATACGCGAGGCCTTGCTGTGTGCGGACCTTGACGAACAGCCGCGATGCAAATCCGCCGCCGAGCGCTTGGTCGGCGAGGTTCAGCATCGGACTTTCCGGGTCGTTCAGCTTGCCGCCCATTTCGCCAACGTAGATTTGCGATTGGTTGACGTCGGTCTTGCGGATGAAGTTGACCGTTCCCACGCCGACAAATCGCGGCTGGGGAACGGGAGGCATGGCGATGGCGCCCTTCGCCCAATCAGCGAAATATTTTTCAACGAGTCCTTTCATGGCTCCGGGCTCGAAATCGCCCCACACGGCCAGCATCGTGTTGTTAGGAAGATAGTACTTTTTGTGGAAATCGATCAGGTCTTGCTTCGTGATGTTGTCGATCGTTTCGTACTCCGACGTGCGGGCGTAGGGGCTGGCGCCGCCGTACATAAGCTTGGTGAATTCGCGGCTTGCGATCTGCATAACCTGATCATTGCGGCGGCTGATGCCGGATCGAAATTGAATTTTGGAGAGTTCGATCTTGTCATCGCGGAATGCCGGATTGCGCAGGATGTCCGCGAGCGTTGAAACTCCAAGCTCCGCGTCTTCTTTCAGAACGCTCATCCGCGCGCCGCCGGAAGTCGTGCCGATGAACGTTTCCACCGACGCCGCATGCCGCTCGAGCAGTTCGTCAAGTTGATCGCCCGTTTTTGCCGTTGTGCCGCCGGTGCGCATCACTTGTCCGGTGATACCGGCGAGGCCGATCTTCTCGGCAGGTTCGAATCGCGCGCCGGTGTGGATCATGACCGATGCCGCAATCGTCGGAAGCGTGTGGTCCTCGAGCAAGTACACGATAAGGCCGTTCGGCAGTTCGTACCGCATTGGCTCGGGAATGGTGATCTCTTTCAACTTCGGGTATTGCAGTTTCTTGTAGTGAAGCGGTTTTGTGCTTTTCTTTTGCGCTATCGCTGAGACCGTCAGAACGGCGCTGAGCACAAGCAATGTGAAGAATCGAATCTTTTTCATGGTTGTCTCCGTAACCGTTCAAGCGTTAGTTATTTTTCACCGGCTCAATCGTGCCGATGGTGCAATTGTTGGGTTGGAAAATTTTCTCGGCAACGCGCTTCATGTCTTCCGCCTTCACTGCGTTGATCTTATCCAGCGATTTGAACATCTCGCGCCAATCATCCATCAATCCTTGATAGAACGTCAATTGCCTGGCCAGACCATTGTTGGAACCGAGCGAACGGATCAAATTGGCGCGCTGCCGCGTTTTGATCGCTTTCAGTTCTTCATCACTCACAAGTTCTGTCTTGAGTTTTATGATTTCGTCGTTGATGGCGGCCAAGCACGTGTCGTTCGATTTTCCCTGCGCAGGGACTGCGAGGAAAAGGAATAAGTTGGGATAGCGCTGCCCGGGGAATCCGCTGAACCCGCCGGCTTGAACGGCAATCTTCTTGTCGCGCACCAGCGATTTGTAGAGTCGTGATGTTCTTCCGGAGCTGAGCAGGTCGGAAATGACGTCATACACGGCGTCGTCGGCGTCCAGTGCGCTCCCCTTTTTGTATCCCACCAACAGAATGGGCTGCGACTGTTCGTGGAGAACCACTTTGCGCTCGCCAATTTGCGGCGGCTCGACGGTGCGCACTTGTTCGGTTTTCTGACCGGCAGGAATTCTGCCGAAATATATTTCTGCCAGCCGCTTCACCTCGTTCACATCCACATCGCCGACGATGGCAATCGTCATGTTCTCCGGCACATAGTACTTTCTGTAGAACGACAGTGCTTCCGTCCGCGTAATGCCTTTGAGGTCTGCCATGTGCCCGACAACCGGGTCTTTGTAGGGATGTGCTTTGAATGCAACCGCAAGCACTTCTTCAATGAGCTTTCCGATCGGATTGCTTTCGGTGCGCATGCGGCGCTCTTCCATCACCACGTCTTTCTCTTTATAGAAGTCGCGGATGATCGGGTCATAGAACCGCGCCGATTCCAACGAGAACCATAACTCAATTTTATTCGACGGCAGGCTGTAGAAATACTGTGTCGCATCCGCGCCGGTGGTAGCATTCAATCCCACGCCGCCGTTTTGCTCGATCACGCGGCCGAATTCTTCCGAATCGTTCAGCCGAGAAGCGCGCGCCAGCGCCGTGTCGTACTCCATTTTATACTTCGCAAACAATCCCGGATCAGGTTTGGGTTTTATGGATTCGTTGTAGAACGCTTTCCACGCTTTGTCGAGCGTTTCGAGAGACGGCTTCTCTTTTGCATAGCCGCCGGTCTTCTCGTTTGTGCCGATGTCGGTGGTTCCCTTGAAAGCGAGATGCTCGAAGATGTGTGCCAACCCCGTGATGCCGCGGTCTTCGTTCACCGCTCCAATCGACACATAGGTGTGAAACGACACGACGGGCGCTTCGTGTCGAGGCAGCACAAGAAACTTGAGGCCGTTCTTGAGGTTGAACTCCACGACCTGTTTTTCAACATCCTTGAACCCGTCCTGCGCCCACGCAGCGGCGGCAAGAACGAAGACCAAGGCAACGCTGATGAGTCGTTTCATAGGAACTCCTTGAGTATGTGTGGCAGATTGTGAGATGTGAGTACCGGCAATGACTACGAAAGCAATGCGATCCAAGTTACGTTGTGGATATGGAAAAGACAACTGAAATCCTAAAAGTCGAACATCTGCCCGCTTCGCCGCCCGCTCCGACTTGCCCGCCTAGACTCGTCGAGGCTGGTCGGAGACGAGGCGAGAGGCGAGCCCACGGTGTCGCGGCAGATTTTGTCTATTGTGAGAATAAAGAACGGAAGGGCTTCTGCTACTGCTTTGATTTCCGTACAAGGATTTCCTGATTGACCAATTCATAGAATCTCGAAAACTCGGCGGGCTGTTGTGCAATGGAATCGACGGCGGCACGGAATTCTTGCGGTGTCATTCCGTACGTGCGCAGAGCGGCGGCAAGTTGGCGTTGATATGTTTCCGTCGTCTGCGTCGAATCGGAGCGCCGGTATTGTTCCGCCAGCAAGCTGATCTCGACGTAGGCAGATGCAAGCTGCTCCACCTGCGGCGTCTGCTTCTTTGCGCATCCGGTCTGCCCGACACCGGTCAGGCAAGCACAAGCCATCACGAGCATTGCGAGTGTAAGCCTGCTCGACCATGCCGTTCGGATAAATCTCTTCATCACGCACGCAAGGTAGCAAAGAGATTCCGGCAAGGCAAGACGCAGGCTTTTCCTTCGACTGCAAAAGACGTATATTCGGTCGGAATTATTTCACACATCTTCAACTCCAAAGGAGAAATCCATGAAACAGTTTGCGCTTCTGATTGTGTTGATTTCGACTGTCGCAGCCGCGGATGATCCTCGGCTCAAGAACGCAACACGTCAAGATAAGAACGGCTGGATCTCTGTTCATCTTGAAGGCCAGCCGTCGGATATTGGCTACCAACACGGCTGCTTGCTTGCCGCAGAGATCGATGACTTGATCAGGACGCAGGATTTTTACTACACCACAACGCTCAAGCGCGACTGGAAATTTTATCGCGGAGCCGCCGAACGCATCTTCTGGCCAAAGCTCGATAAAGAATATCAGGATGAGATCAAAGGCATTGCCGAGGGGGTGCGGGCAAAAGGATACAAACTCGATTATCTCGATATCGCGGCGTCGAATGCGTTCATCGAAATTTCTTCCTACTACGTACCGCTGTTGATGGAGAAAGAAAAAAAAGGCTCGGGCGAAAACAAAGCTCCCGGCTACTGCAGCGCGTTCATCGCCACCGGCAGCTACACTGCCGACGGGAAAATCGTTATGGCGCACAACAACTGGAGCGAGTACATCATCGGCGAGCGCTGGCGCGTGATTGCCGACGTGAAGCCATCACAGGGATATCATTTTGTCATGGATTGTCTGCCGGGGTTCATCCACAGCGGCGACGACTTTGCGATCAACGAGGCCGGATTGCTTTACACGGAGACGACGATTACGCAATTCATGGGATTCGATTCGACAAAGACGCCGGAGTTTGTTCGAGCGCGCAAAGCGATCCAGTATGGCAAATCCATAGATGACTTCGTTCGCATCATGACCACCGGCAACAATGGCGGCTACGCTAACGATTGGCTTGTGGGAGACAACAGCACGAACGAGATCGCGCGCGTTGAATTGGGTTTGAAGAACCATCGAGTCTGGCGCACGAAGGATGGCGTGTACGTTGGGGCGAACTTTGCCAGCGACGAAAAACTTCTCGCCGAAGAAACGAAGTTTGATACGAAAGACGCGACGAGTTCTCCCAACGCGAGAAAAATTCGCTGGCAGCAATTGGTGGAGCCGAACAAAGGAAGAATCACGTTCGAGATGGCGAAATTGTTCGAGGGAGACCACACCGACGCCAATCTCGGCGCATCGGCCAACAACCGCTGCGTTCTTTGCGGCCACAATGACGAGGACTCGCTTGGGACAAAAGAATGGAGTTGGGCGCCGTTTTTCCCCGGCGGCGCTGTGCAAGGCAAAGTTACCTCGGGTGAACTTGCCAAAGATTTGACGTTCTGGGCGCGTATGGGCCACCCGTGCGGCGCAGATTTTCTTGCCGAGCCGTTCTTCAAAGCGCATCCCGAACACGCATGGCAAGGGAAATTTCTGAAAGATATGAAGTCGTATCCGTGGACGATGGTTGAAGCGAAGAGATGATTGTGCAATTTTCGATTGCCAATTGCCAAATGCCGAATGAGGAGATCAAGAAATGAATTCCGAGGATTTGAAGAAGCGAACCAAGTTGATGTCCCTCTCTGTTTTGGCTTTGGCATCGAGCGTTCGTTCTTCGAGAGAATCAGATGTGATCGTGCGTCAGTTAATCAGGTCGGCGACATCAGTGGCCGCCAATTACCGTGCAGCATGCAAAGCACGCTCACGTGCCGACTTCATCAACAAGATTGGAATTGTTGAAGAAGAAGCAGACGAGACGGCATTGTGGCTGGAATATCTGATCGACCTCCATCTTGCTGAACCAGCCGCTACCGAGAATGCACTGAGGGAAGTGCGTGAACTCGTTGCCATCTTCGCAGCCTCTGCTAAGACAGCAAAACGAAACAAATCCTAAGATTCACTTGGCAATTGAAAATTGACAATTGGAAATTGTGCTATGCCTTTCCTCCTCACCACCAACCTCAAGCCTTCCGGCGATCAGCCTGAAGCGATCCGTCAGCTCGTCGAAGGACTGGAGCGAGGGGACAAGCATCAAACCCTTCTCGGTGTTACCGGCAGCGGCAAGACGTTCACGATTTCCAACGTCATCACACAGATCAACAAGCCGGTGCTTGTGCTCTCGCACAACAAAACGCTGGCGGCGCAGTTGTATGCGGAGTTCAAAAGTTTCTTCCCGAACAACCGCGTCGAGTTTTTCATTTCGTACTACGATTACTACCAGCCCGAAGCGTACGTTCCGTCGTCAGACACCTACATTGCCAAAGATTCGTCGGTGAATGAAGAGATCGACCGCTTGCGTCTGAAAGCGACAAGCTCGCTTCTCAGCGGCGATCCGAATGTCATCGTTGTGGCTTCGGTCAGTTGCATCTACGGGATCGGTGCGCCGGAAGAATGGATTGGCCAGACGATCATGCTGAAGAAAGGCCAGCGCGCTTCGCGACAAGAAGTACTGCGCAAGCTTCTTGACCTGCTCTACACGCGCAACGACTATGACTTTCAGCGCGGCACGTTTCGCGTTCGGGGCGACGTTGTGGAAGTGATTCCGGGCTATGAACAGGAGGAAGCGCTGCGCATCGAGTTCTTCGGTGATGAAATCGACAAGCTCTCGTACATCAATCGCATGACGGGAGACATCGTCAGCGAAACGGACTATGAAATGATCTATCCCGCCAAGCAGTTCATCACGTCGCGGGAAACGATTGAGCGCGCGATGGGAGCGATTCAACAGGAATTGCGAGAACGCGTCGGCGAACTCCGAACTCTGAACAAATTGGTGGAAGCCCAGCGGCTGGAACAGCGCACGCGGTTCGATCTGGAGATGCTGCGCGAAGTGGGATATTGTTCCGGCATCGAGAACTATTCGCGGCACTTTGCCGGGCGTCCGCCGGGTTCGAGGCCTTCGTGCCTGCTCGACTATTTTCCCAAGGACCTGCCCGACGGTCAGGCGGGCTACCTCACGGTCATCGATGAATCGCACGCGACCGTGCCGCAGATCGGCGGGATGTACGCAGGCGACCGCTCGCGCAAGACAACGCTCGTGGAGTACGGATTCCGACTCCCATCCGCACTTGACAATCGGCCGCTGATGTTCGATGAGTGGGAGGCAATGGCGAAGCAGATTATTTTTGTCAGTGCGACGCCGGGAAACTATGAACTTGAGAAGTGCAAAGGCGTTGTCGTTGAACAGGTCATACGCCCGACCGGCTTGGTGGATCCCGAAGCGGAAGTCCGTCCCAGCAAGCATCAGATCGACGACCTCATCAAAGAGATCCGAGATCGGGGGGGGCGGAAGGAGCGCGTACTGGTTACCACGCTCACGAAGCGCATGGCGGAAGACCTGACCGAATATCTCACGAACATCAGTATCAAGGTCAACTACATTCACTCGGAAGTGGATGCGCTTGAGCGTGTGGAGATTCTGCGCAATCTGCGCTTGGGTGAGTTCGACGTGCTCGTGGGAGTCAATTTGCTGCGTGAAGGTCTCGATTTGCCTGAGGTTTCGTTGGTGGCCATTATTGATGCGGACAAAGAGGGATTTCTGCGCTCGGAGCGCTCGCTCATTCAGACTGCCGGACGCACGGCACGCAACGTGAACGGCAAAGTTATTTTGTACGCGGATACCGTTACCGGTTCGATGAAGCGAATGATTGACGAAACCAATCGGCGCCGCAAGAAGCAGCTTGCCTATAACGATGCGCACGGCATCAAACCGGAAACGATCTACAAGTCGGTCGAAGAAATTCTTGCCGCAACATCAATCGCCGACGTGAAAGCCAAGCGCGATGGTTACGAAGCACGCAAACCTGCGGTCATCTCGGATGCAGTGGCAAAGTACCTGACGAAAGAACAGCGAGACGACATGGCTGCCGAGTTAAAAGAAGAAATGAAACGTGCGGCGAAGAACTTGGAGTTTGAACGCGCGGCGCAATTGCGGGATGAGATTGAGAGGTTGGAGAAGAAGAAATGATAGCCTGTTCAACTTGGCAATGTGAAACTTGGTAATGTGAAATTTGGCAACTGATGCGTTGATAATGCTCAGAGGCGCAGATGAATGCGGAAGAACTTAGAGCTCGAACAAAGAACCTCGCAGTCAGAATTGTCGAGATGGTAGAGCGATTGCCAAGGACCATCGGCAGCGATGTCATGGGCAAGCAACTTATTCGTAGTGCAACGTCGGTAGCTGCAAACTACAGAGCTGTTGGGCGTGCGCGCTCCCGTGCCGATTTCATCAACAAGCTCGGTATCGTGGTTGAAGAAGCTGACGAGACTTTGTTTTGGCTGGAAATGCTCATTGATTTGAAAAAGGTGAAGGAGGCCGACGTAAAGGACATTGTCGGCGAAACCAAAGAAATCGTGGCAATCTTTACGGCTGCGCACAAAACCGCACGGACGAATAGAAAATGACTGTTGGTGATCTTCACTTACCAAGTCATACTTTTCAAATTGCCAAGTCCGTGATGAGATCTTTCGTCGACTTCATCTTTCCTCCCACGTGCCTCTGCTGTAACGTGCTGATGGAGGACGGTCGACGGAAAGTCTGCGAGTCGTGCTGGAGTTCGATTGAATCACTTGAGCAAACCCATCCATTGTATCTCGATACCAAAGAAAAACTGTTAGCAACGGGTTTCGTCAACAACCTTGTCTCGTGTTACGCCTTCACCAAGGAGGGCGCGTTTCAGAAAATTGCGCACGCGTTGAAGTACAACGGGTTTGAATCATTAGGCCGAGAGTTAGGCGGACGACTCGGTGCGCGCGCTCGGGAATGGAACATTCTCTTCGATGCTGTTGTGCCCGTGCCGTTGCATGCGGCAAAACACCGCGAGCGAAGCTACAACCAATCCGAACGGATTGCAGAAGGTATCAGCCGAACAGTGGGAGTGGATGTTCTCCGCCGCGCGCTTGTTCGCACACGACACACGCAATCGCAAACCACGTTGACGCATCAGCAGCGAAAAGAAAACATGGAGAACGCGTTCACTGTCGGTCCAAAATATATTTCTCAGATCAACGGGAAATCCGTGTTGCTTGTCGATGATGTTATCACAACCGGCGCAACAATAAGCGAATGTGCGCGGGCGCTGCTGGTTGCCGGCGCGGCCAACGTGATTGCAGGTTCGGCTGCGCTGGCGCAAAAGGATTCGGGTTTATGAGGCACATGCCAAGAACAATTCTTCTCGGAGGTCTCGTTGCGGCAATGACAGTCTCCGGCCTTTTCGCTCAGAGCGCAAGTTGCAAAGTCAAGATTCGATTAGGTCAGGTAGATTAGCATACGACTGGCGAATTGAAAAACAAATTTGGACGCATCGCATAACTCTCGTGCGTTAGAGGTTGTTCAATTTGATCGTCTTGCATTTCCATCATTTTCTGTCTAACTTTTCCCAAGAGAGAACATTGACGCGTGTTGAAGATGAAACGGATTTCTTGAACGGAGGGATTCACCTATGGCAGTGAAGGTTGGTATCAACGGCTTTGGCCGCATTGGCAGACAGATCATGAACGTCATGGCGGACAAAGGGTATCTCGGTAAAACGGTGGAAGTCGTTGCGGTCGTCGATGTGAGCACGGATGCAAAATATTTTGCCTACCAGTTGAAGTATGATTCGGTGCACGGTCGATTTCGCGGAACGCTCGGCAGCGAAAAAAGCAATCCTGCGCTTGAAGCCGACGACATTCTGGTTGTCAACGGCCACAAGATCAAGTGTGTGTTGGCGCAGAAAGACCCGTCGCAATTGCCGTGGAAAGAACTCGGCGTCGATATCGTGATCGAATCGACCGGCTTGTTCACCGATTCCGAGAAAGCAAAAGGCCATCTTGCCGCGGGCGCAAAAAAGGTGTTGATCTCCGCTCCGGGCAAAGGAGAAGTGAAAACCGTTGTGATGGGTGTGAACGAAACAGAATACGACCCTTCCAAACACAATATTATCTCCAACGCTTCCTGCACCACCAACTGCCTCGCTCCGGTCGTGCACGTGCTTTTGAAAGAAGGCATCGGCATTGAAACGGGACTGATGACGACGATCCACTCCTACACCGCAACGCAAAAGACTGTCGACGGTCCGTCGAAAAAAGATTGGCGCGGCGGTCGGGCTGCGGCAATCAACATCATTCCATCAAGCACGGGCGCGGCAAAAGCCGTAGGCGAAGTGCTGCCGCAGACGAAAGGCAAGCTGACTGGTATGTCGTTCCGCATTCCAACGTCCGATGTCTCAGTGGTGGATTTGACGTTTCGCGCGGCACGCGACACCTCGATCGAAGAAATCGATGCGCTGATGAAGAAAGCGTCGGAAACGTACCTCAAGGGCATTCTGGGCTATTGTAACGAAGAAGTTGTCTCAAGCGACTTCATTCACGATGACCGGTCGTCCATCTATGATTCATTAGCGACGATGCAGAACAATCTGAAAGGCGAGAAACGATTCTTCAAAGTCGTTTCGTGGTACGACAACGAATGGGGATATTCCTGCCGCACCGCCGACTTAACGAATTTGATCGCATCGAAGATGTGAGCCGCCGCTTCGGCGGTTGCGCCGAATGTCGTGCTATGATTGCTACTCTACCAACAGAGGCTGTGTGCGTTTCATCGCGCGCAGCCTTTTCTATTTCTATGAAAGAGAATCGCCATGAACAAGAAAACCGTCCGCGATATTGATTTCAAGAACAAGCGCGTCATCGTGCGCGTCGATTTCAACGTGCCGATGAAGAACGGCGTCATCCAAGATGACATTCGGATGCGTGCCGCACTTCCGACGATTAACTATGTACTCGAACAACAGCCGAAGTATCTTATTCTGATGTCACACCTTGGCGATCCGAAAAAAGATGTCCAGAAGGCGAAGGAGAAAGCAGAGAAAGACGGCAAGCCGTTTGATGAGGTGAAGTTCATCGAAGGCAAATGCAAAATGAAACCGATTGCCGAACATCTGGCGAAGCTTTTGAACAAACCGGTGAAACTTGCGCCTGCCGCCATCGGTGCTGAAACTAAAACGGTTGTCGAATCGCTGGGCAGCGGCGAAGTGTTGATGCTGGAGAACACGCGCTTCCACAAACAAGAAACGTCGAAGGATGCTGTCGATCGTGAAGCGATGGCGAAAGAACTTGCAAGCTATGCCGACGTATTTGTTAACGACGCGTTCGGCTCGGCGCATCGCGCTCACGCTTCTACGGAAACCGTCGCCAAATTTTTGCCGGCCGTTGCGGGGTTCTTGATGGAAAAGGAGCTTGCGTATCTCGGCAAAGCGGTCAGCAATCCGACAAAACCTTTTGTTGCAATCATCGGCGGAGCGAAGATCGGCGGGAAGATCGATGTTATTCAAAATCTCATGAACAAAGTGGACGCGCTGCTCATCGGCGGCGGGATGATGTTCACATTCTACAAAGCGCAAGGATTAGAAATCGGCAAATCGTTGCTTGAGGCGGATAAACTCGACGTTGCCCAAAAAATTCTTGACGACGCAAAAGCGAAAAACATCCGCCTGCTGCTTCCGACCGATACCGTTGTTGGCGACAAGTTTGATAATGCCGCATCAACCAACGTTGTGAGTGTCCGCGCAATTCCTTCCGATCATCTCGGGCTCGACATCGGTCCGGAAACAATCAAACTTTTTTCGGAAGAAATCCGAAAGGCAAAAACCGTGGTGTGGAATGGTCCGATGGGCGTGTTCGAAATGCCGAACTTCGCTAAAGGAACGAACGCCATCGCGCAAGCGTTGGCGGATGCGACGAAGTCCGGAGCCGTTACCATCGTCGGCGGCGGAGACTCTGCATCGGCCATTGCGCAAGCGGGATTGGACACGTCGGTCTCACACGTGTCAACGGGCGGCGGCGCATCGCTGGAGTTTCTTGAGGGCAAAGTGTTGCCGGGCGTTGCGGCGCTGAACGACAAGAATTGAATTAATCCCACAATGTCTCTATCTTGAAACGAAACAGCCCACACCGTTCTGCACGGGGCGCGAACGGAATTTCAAGAAGCAGGCGGGAGTTTGACATCCTTCTGACAACTTGCGGCGCGTTTCTTTCAGGGCTTCGTCCGTTGAATGTATTATTGACTCATGTTACGCACACAATAGAAATAGGTCGCTCCTCCAAAGGAGTCCTTCGGACTAACGGAGCTTT
>JACRFF010000146.1 GCA_016218005.1 Ignavibacteriales bacterium | reverse complement strand
TACGGCAGAGATCATTACGAACAGTATACTTTTGATCATTGTTTTTCCTTCGTCATCATTTCATCAGGAGAAGTTTTTTGGTCATCGATCTTCCGCCGGCGGAAAGTGTATAAAAATAACATCCGCTCGCCAGATGTGAAGCATTCAATCGTACGGAATAATTCCCTGCCGTGTGGTGACCATCGGCAAGAGTCAGCACGTCGTTTCCAAGCAGATCGAAGACTTTAAGAGTTGCAGGTCCATTCTCAGATATTTGGTATGCGATCGTTGTGGAAGGATTGAACGGATTCGGATAATTTTGATGCAAAGCAAAACTGTTCGGGACGCTGTTCCCCGGGGCGTTCTTCACAGCGGTCACTCCATTCACCCACGTGCTCGACACTCGCAGTCCGTCAAGAATGATCGTCGCACCTTTCAACGCCGTTCCTGCGGTCAGCGCTCCGGACATCACCGTCACCGCTCCGATCTGAACAAGATCGTTCGGAGTCAACAACGGTCCGACATTCGGTTTTGACGGTTCCTGCAACGGAAGCGTGTTCTCATTCACATAGAGCGATACTTCATCGTTGTTCGCTCCGTCTACATATCGGTATTTCAGTACGACAAGGTAGATCTTGTTCGTCGAATATTTTGCCGTATCGTAGACCACGGTTCCGTTGAGCGTTGCCTGTGCACCGAACGAAACAGTTCCCGATGCGATCTTTGCATACACCAAACCGCGGAAGGAACCTCCTGTCCCTCCCGTCAATCCGGTGAAATATCCTCCTTCCGCATTACTGCCGGTGAACATCACCAGAAAAGAGTAATACAGACTTCCTGTTCCAAGATGGTTGAAGACTCTGTACGGCGTCTGCAACTCACCTCCTCCGGTGATGCCCAGCGATTTTCCGATCTGTGATCCTGCATACCCGGTAAATGCAAGGGTAAAATTCGACACCAGCATCGGCGCTCCGCCGCTGTAGATATCCCATCCGTTCTTTCCGCGCAATGAATCACCCGCAGTGAAATTGAAATCCTCTTTGAAAT
>JACRFF010000149.1 GCA_016218005.1 Ignavibacteriales bacterium | reverse complement strand
GGCAACGTTGGATTTCACCACAACGCACTGAATCATACCGGTACCATCGCGAAGCAAGAGAAATTTGATCTTACCGCTGGAGCGTTTGTTGTAGAGCCAACCGTGGAGGGTTACTTCCTGACCGACGTGCTTGCTGAGGTGATCAATATAGACGCGTGCCATTCCGACTAATTTTTCTTTCGCTTATCGCTGATGAATATAGGAAAGAGATGGTAGATGTTCAAACGAAATGAGAGCAGGCGAGAATCCATCTTGCGTTGTCGGCGAGACGCTCGTGTTCTCAATTCTGTACGGGCTTGGCGATTTACCCCGTTAGAAGCAGAACGCCCCGCTTGCCCCGTTAGATAATTTGTCTAACGGGGTGAATGAACTTCTAACAGGGTTTACTTCTTCTCTTCCTTCTCTTCCTTCTCTTCCTTGAACGTTGCATCGTGCACGTCGTGGTATTCTTCAACGGGCTTGCGCGGCGGCTCGGATGCAATGGTTGATGGGCGTTGGTCGTTACGGCGAGACCACGACCTGAATGCCGCCGCTATTGTCCTGACCACCGTCAGCATCAAATAGAACAGAATCACCCACGCAAGAATGCGGATGATGCCAAAGATGAGCCCGCGAATCATTTCCGTTTCACCGGCGGATTGTAGTATTCAACCGGCGCCTTATTGGGACGAAGGATTTGCTCCATCAGATCCTCAAAGTCGTCCGGGTCGTTGACGAAGTCGATGTCGGTCGTCTTAACGATGAGCAGCGGCGTCGATTTGTACCGGAAAAAGAAATAATTGTACGCTTCGTTCAACTCGCGGATGTACTCTTCCGACATATTCTCTTCCATCTTGCGACCGCGTTTCTTGATGTTCTCCATTAACCGGTCAACAGAAGATTGGAGATAGATGACTAAGTCGGGCTGAGGAATGTTTTTTTCGATGGTGCCGAGAAGACTTTCATAGAGCTTCAGTTCCTCATCCTGAAGCGTCAGGTAGGCAAAAATCTTGTCCTTCTCGAAGATGTAATCCGAGACAAGGTGCGTGTGGAAGAGGTCTGCCTGAAATAATTCCTGTTGCTGTCGGTAGCGGCTGAGGAGAAAAAAAATCTGCGTTTGAAAAGCATAGTGCTCGGGGTCTTCATAGAACTTGGGGAGGAACGGATTCTCTTCAAACTTCTCCATCACCAAACGCGCGCCGAGCCGCTCTGAAAGCATGCGCGCCAGCGTGGTCTTGCCGACCCCGATGACGCCTTCGATGGCGACATAGCGGATTTCCGTTGGCAGTTGCACTCACGACTCCTTGGCTTGAGGATCGAGCGAGAACTCCGTCTTCCGCACGGCCGAGGTGTCTGAACAAGCGTTGAGCAACTCGGCAATCGATAGCTGGCGTAACGGGTCTCTAAACGTTGCTGCGATCTCCTTCATCGGCACGAGAACAAAACGGCGGTTAGCCGACTCCGTGTGAGGAATCGTCAACCCTTCTTCCTGCAAAACTCGGTTGCCATAATAGAGCAAATCGAGGTCGATCTCCCGCGGTCCCCACCGTTCGGCGTGTGTCCGGCCAATCGTTTTCTCAATTCGTTTGAGATGCTGATACAGTTCGCGTGGATTCAGCGCCGAGCGCAATTTCACCACCGCATTGAAAAATTCCGGCTGGTGCTTCACTCCCACCGGCTCCGTTTGGTAGACGGAGGAGAAGGATTCGAGTATCGCATCGGGAAGTTGTTCGAGAAGGTCGATCGCTTGATGCAAATACGACAGCCGGTCGCCGAGATTCGAGCCAAGACCGACAAAGATGGGAACGTTCATAAACGAAGGTCCGTTAGTTCAACCTCAACGGCGTCGATAACGCCGCGAACAGGAGCGCCCGGTTTTCGTACGCGCACCACAACCTGCTGCACCTGCCGAAAATTCTTGAGGATGCTTTGGCTAATGGCCTTTGCTAACGCTTCCAGCAAAAAGTATTTTTTGCCCAGCACTGCGCCGCGGATGGCGTCATACACGCGCTCGTAGTTGACGGTGTCCTTCAAATGATCGCTC
>JACRFF010000145.1 GCA_016218005.1 Ignavibacteriales bacterium | reverse complement strand
TCGGTCGTTCGGAAAATGTGAAAACATGAAGATAGGTTAGAGGAAGATGGAGAAGAAAATCGTATGACTCTTGGAACAGTGCCACATCCTCTCCCGGGAATCCGGTCATCACGTCTGCGCCGATTCCGGCATCAGGGATTGCCCGCTTGATCTTGCTAACGCGATCCTCATACCAACTACGGGTATAGCGGCGACGCATTGACCTAAGAATTTCATTGCTCCCCCCCTGCAACGGAATATGCCAATGCTTGCAGATTTTCCGCTCAGAGAACCAAAACTCAAGCAAATCATCATTCAGGAGGTTCGGTTCAATCGAGCTGATCCGAATTCGTTCGATGCCGTTGACCTCGACTAATTGTCGCAAGAGGGCAAGCAAGCTGCTTCCTGTTTTTTTTCCGTAGTCTCCGACATTGACGCCAGTAAGCACGACCTCTTGGTATCCTTGCTCGGCAATGACGCGAGCTTCAGAAACGACATCGGCAATCGCGATACTACGGCTCTCACCACGAGCCAATGGGATGGTACAGAAGGTACAGCCGTAGTCGCACCCATCTTGTACTTTCAGGAATGACCGCGTCCGGTCGCCAAATCCGGCCGTGCTTGCAAAAGAGACCGACGTCGCTTCCTGAATGGGTCGAACGAAGACTTCCGTTCTCTCTTTCTTTGTCGCATTCCCAACGTGGTGAAGGAGATTGAATTTTTCTTGTGTCCCAAGCACCACATCGACGCCAGGAATAGATGCTAATTCGTGAGGTTGAAGTTGAGCATAACACCCAACGATGGCAACAAACGCATTGGGCGAATGGCGCAACGCACGCCGCACCAACTGCCGACATTCTCGGTCGGCGCGTTCGGTTACACTGCATGTATTGATGACAACAACGTCGGCTGGTTCGTCGATCTCGACCACGCCATATCCTTGCTCGACAAACTGTTTCCCCAGCGTCGAGGTTTCCGCTGCGTTAAGTTTGCAACCCAGCGTATGAAGTGCAACCCGTTTCACGATTGAATGTTCTTTCTCACGGCTCCACATACACAAAGGAGTTGCCCGAACCATTCAGGCAACTCCTTCAACAACAACCAGCCCAAAGCACAGGGCTTGACTACTGATGTGGTTCGCCAGCCGACAACGGCGATGTTACAATATCCTTCATCGTCATTGGCGTTAATT
>JACRFF010000023.1 GCA_016218005.1 Ignavibacteriales bacterium | reverse complement strand
CAGGGCCTGACGGTCCATAATTCCTCTTTTCAGGCCTTATAATATCATTTTTTTGATAAAAGGAAATGTAAAAATAGTATTTGACCAGGATTTATATTGATATTTTTAATTGTTTAGTTAATAATAGCAGCATAGCATATGTTGATAGATAATCCCTTCAAATTTGGCGATCCCGTGGAAGGGGAGTATTACCTTCCCCGCCCGGAACTTGCCAGGACCGTCGGCCAGTTTTTGGACAATCGCATTCATGTCATTTTGATTGGGCCGCGGCGCTTTGGAAAAACGTCATTCATCCTCAATCTGCTCAAAGAAAAAACACAGTCCTCATTGTTCATCGACGTCTTCAACATCACCTCTCATCGGGATTTTTTGCAGCAAGTGCTGCGCGCCATCCGTGGCAAAAAACCATGGAGCGCCCACCTCAAGGAATGGTTGAGTACAATTCCCCGTTTGCGGCCCCGATTTGAGATGCAACCCGACCCCGTTTCGGGAACGCCCACCTTATCGCTGTCGGCGGAGGTTTCTTCCGACAAGGATGTGAAGGAAACCATTCAGGATGTGCTCGCCGCACTGGAGCATCTCGGCAAACAGGTCATCGTCACCATAGATGAGTTTCAAAAAATCGCCGAGATCGAAGATAAGGGCTGGCTGGAGGCCACTCTGCGCACCCAGATGCAACAACTCAAGAATGTCGCGTTTTTATACACGGGTTCGCGCAAGGGCATCATTTACGACATGATTAACAATTCCAATCGCCCGTTCTATCGTTCCTGCCAGCCCATCGAATTTCCCGCATTCGGAACGGAATTCACAGATTGGATTATCCAGCGGTTTTCAATAGTCAACATCACCTGCGAACGTGCAGCCGTTGATCACTTGCGTCGAATTTTACAAGACACCCCCAACTACATTCAAATGGTATGTTTTCATGTGGTGGCCCAGGGCATCCAGAATGTGACGCAAAAAAAAATGGATGACGTGCTGAACACCATTGTCCGGCAAAATGCATATGCCTACCAAACGCTGCTCAATTCACTTGCCGTGGGGCAGCAGCGCGCCTTGCGGCTGGCCGCCAATGAATTGACTCAAATTTTTGCAAAGGATTTACTGGCCAAATACGAAATTAAAACCGGACCTGCCTTGCACGCGGCCATCAAATCCCTCAAGGACAAACAAATCCTCGACGAGGGCACGGCCAAGGGAAAGGTGTTCTTCGACGACCCCCTGTTTGCGATTTGGTTGCGAACGGAGTTTGGGGAATGAATTCATAATTGACACCACATGGACACCATCGTAGCAGGCGATCATCATGAGCGACATTGACGCCGATTCCAACACCATCAAGGTCCTCGACCACGGATTTGTGCGCTTGGTCGATGTGATGGGGAACGATCAGGCGATCGTGCAGGCCGCGCGCGTGTCTTACGGCAAGGGGACCAAGAGTGTGAACGCCGATCGCGGACTGATTCGCTATCTCTTGAAGCACCAACACACGACGCCGTTCGAGATGGTGGAAT
>JACRFF010000150.1 GCA_016218005.1 Ignavibacteriales bacterium | reverse complement strand
AGTATCGCTTGGTTGGCGGAAAAACACAGCGTCACGTTCGTGCGGATGCCTTCTGCTTTGAACACCTTCACCGCTTTCAATCCCTCTTTAATAAGCGGCACTTTGATGACAATGTTCCGATGGATCTTCGCCAACTCTCGTCCTTCTTTCAGCATGCCGGCGGCATCGGTCGAAACGACTTCGGCGCTGATCGGTCCATCGACAACGGTGCAAATTTCCACGAGCAGCTTGCGGAAGTCTTTTCCCTCCTTCGCAACGAGACTGGGGTTCGTCGTTACGCCGTCGAGCACTCCCATGCTTGCGGCTTCTTTGATCTCTTGAATGTTGGCGCTATCGATGAAAAATTTCATGACGTTTCTTTCTCGTCGTTCCAATCAATTGCGATACTGGTCTGTGATATCCTTCTTCTGCTTGATAGAAACAAATTTGAAATCATCGGGAGCCATCGTCGGTTCTTCGGCCAGCTTCACCTTGACGAAGAACTTGAATTGAATCTTGGTCAATCGGCTGATCGTGCCGTGCTTCAAGTACTCGGCAATCATCGGACTCACGTGCAATTCCAGCCGGAACTCTTTGCTTTCCGTCTTGAATCGCCGTATCCATCGTTCAATCTGATTGATGGTAGATGATTTGGATTGCACGATGCCGGCGCCACCGCAGGTGGGGCACGCTTCGCTGAAACTCATTTGCACCGATTGCCGAATGCGTTGGCGCGTAATCTGCACAAGCCCAAATTCCGTCATCGGCAGCGCGGTGATCTTGGCGCGGTCTTTGCGAATTTCCTTCTTCATCTCGTCGTAGATTTTCTTCTTGTTCTTCTCGTCCTCGAGGTCAATGAAGTCGACGACCGTCAGTCCGCCGATATCACGCAGCCGAAGTTGACGGCAGAGTTCACGGGCAGCTTCCAGATCGGTGCGCAACGAATTAAGCTCTTGCTCACGCTTGGCGGCATACCGACCACTGTTCACATCGATCACCGTCATCGCTTCCGTTTTCTCGATGTAAAGGTATCCGCCGCTCTTCAACCACACTTTTTTGCTGAAGAGCGATTGAATGTCCTTCTCCACGCCGTACTTGTCGAAGATGGGTTCCTTGCCTTTGTAGAATTCAACTCGTTCAAGCATATCCGGGGACATCCATTGGACGTAGGTGCGGATTTCTTTGAAGAGTTTCTTATCGTCTACCACCACGTGCTCGACCGAATCTTGAAAGAGATCTCGAATAACGCTTGAGGTCGTGTTCAGGTCCTTGTAAATGAGGGCGGGAGCTTTTTCAGACTTGACGGCCTTCTCGATAGTGCGCCATTGCTTGACAAGTTCCTCAAGGTCTTGCTTGAGCATCTCTTCCGTTTTGCCTTCTGCAACCGTACGAATAATGGCGCCAAAGCCTTCCGGCAACAGAGAGCGCACAAGTTTTCGCAATCGTTTGCGTTCCTTGAAGTTGCTCATCTTCTTGGAGACGCCAACTTTGTTATCGAAAGGGATCAGGACAAGAAAACGACCGGGCATGGAAATGGCGGCGCGAACCCGCACGCCTTTCTTCCCTTGCGGTTCCTTCGTAATCTGCACAAGAATATCTTGACCCTTTTGCAGATTGACTTCTGGACGGCGCACGTCGCGTCGCTCTTTGCGTGGATGCGCAGCGGCAGGCTTGGGCGCTTCTATGGTAACGGGGGGGGCGGCATTGGCTTCCGCAACAAGGTTTTCACCGTTGTTGGCCGGCAATTCAGAGGACTCTTCTTCATCGTCCTCTTCGTCGAACATCGAACTGAATTCATCAATCGAACCAATATCGGAAAAATGGAGGAAGGCGTCCTGCTTCATGCCGACGTCGACAAACGCAGCGCGGATACCGGGCATCACTTTCGCCACGCGCCCAAGGTAGATATCCCCAACGTTCCTCTCCTTGCCGGGGGATTCGACAAAAAGCTCAGCTAATTTGGAGTCTTCGAGAATGGCGATACGATGTTCGTTCGCCGTGGAGTTGATAATGATGTCTTTTTTCATAAGGAAACAATTTCTCACCGGTATTGTGGCAAGCGTGCGATGCGGTCAAGACCGCAGGACGATGAGAAAGGTTCCCCTTCGGAAGGTTTCCGATTGGCGAGAACACTCGGTTCACGACACCTTTCCATCGATCTGAGAAGACCACCATTGGCACACCCACAAATCCAACGATTGTGATTACAGATAGAATTGTGGATTGATAAAGGACCATTGATTGATCCGTGCATGTGGCTCCACGAGAGCCGGCGCCCACGGACAAGGCTCCTCTACGCCTGATTCAAAAATAAAGAGGTCAAGCTTCCCTGCGTCACACAAAACAATTTGCTGACCGTTGCTTCCTTCCGGACCTGGCGGGGTTGGGCAACGCCTTGTTGCGCAGGACTTGACCTCAACAACTTCAATGCATACACTTTCACAAAATTTTTAGAAATACATCTTACTGGTGGAGCTGATCGGGATCGAACCGACGACCTCTTCGTTGCGAACGAAGCGCTCTCCCAACTGAGCTACAGCCCCATGAACGAATGCTGCTTGCCTGCATTTCAAACAACCGGCAACCTTCCGTCTCACAACGACGGGACGCTCTCCCAACCGTGCTGCGACCCCGGGATCTTCGACGACAGCAGTTCACTTCAAAAGGAAGATTACAAATTCTTTTCTCTGTAAATGTAACACAAACCGCCAAGAAAAACAACGATTGAATCTCGCTCCATTTTTCTCTACCGTGCGTTCGCTTTGGAGGAAGCATGACAAAACATCAATCTATCGGTGCACAGTTTGAAGAATATGTTGCGATCATCCGGCGGCTGCGCAAGGATTGTCCGTGGGATCGACAGCAAACGCACGAATCTCTCCGACCACATCTGATCGAAGAAGCATATGAAACTGTTGAAACCATCGACTTCAAGAACTGGCACGAACTCAAAGTTGAATTGGGCGACCTGCTGCTCCACATCATTCTTCACACGGTGATGGCAGAAGAAGAAAAATCCTTTGCTCTTGAAGACGTGCTTGCTTCTGCAGTCGACAAAATGATTCGACGGCACCCGCACGTGTTCAGCGACACCGTGCCGTTGACCGCCGACGAAGTCAGCCACCGTTGGGAATCGCTGAAGATGCAGGAAGGGCGGACTTCCGCACTGGATGGCGTGCCGAATTCCCTTCCCGGATTGTTGCGTGCGTTTCGACTTCAGGACAAGGCATCCAAAGTGGGGTTTGATTGGAACGACCGAAAAGATGTCATCAAAAAAATTCACGAGGAAATCGGTGAACTCGAAGCATCGTGTATTCAGGGTGATCAGAATGAAATGGAGCGGGAGTTCGGCGATCTGCTCTTTTCACTCGTCAACTACGCTCGGTTCCTCAAGATCAATCCCGAAATTGCGCTGCGGCACACAATGGAAAAATTCAGCCGACGATTCCGCATGATTGAAGAAGAACTGCGGCGACAAGGCAAGACACCCAACGACTCATCGCTCGCCGAGATGGATACCCTGTGGGAGGAAATCAAGAAGAAGGAGAAACAGTAGACGCATCCGCCGTTGAATGGTTAGAACCATTTGAATTGAAGCGATCGTACGCTTCGATAATATCCTTCACCAACTTGTGGCGCACGACATCTTGCTTGTCGAAATACACGAACGACACACCTTGAATCTTCTTGAGCACTTCCTGGATCTGGACTAATCCTGACGTCGACTTCGCCGGCAGGTCGATTTGAGTGATGTCGCCGGTGATGATGGCTCGGGAATGCACACCAAGGCGGGTTAAAAACATTTTCATTTGCACGGCAGTTGCATTTTGCGCTTCATCAAGAATGACAAACGCATTGTGCAAGGTTCGACCGCGCATATAGGCAAGCGGCACGATCTCTACAATTCGTTTTTCCAGATACCCTTTCAATTTCTCGGCAGAAAGCATGTCATCCAGCGCATCGTACAGTGGCCGAAGATACGGGTCGATTTTTTCACGGAAGTCGCCAGGTAAAAACCCTAAGCTCTCCCCCGCTTCTACCGCAGGCCGTGCCAAGATGATTTTGGTAACGTCTCGGTTTTTTAGTGCGGCGACCGCCATTGCCACGGCAAGATAGGTTTTGCCCGTTCCTGCCGGACCAATCGCAAAGACAATATCGTTCTTGCGAACCTCGTGGAGATATTTTTTTTGACCAGGAGTTCGCGCCTTGATGATTCCAAGCTTCGTAAAGAGAATGGCAGCATCGCCTTCCTCGGCGGAGGTTGCCTCTTCCGGCAGAGCAGGTGAACTACCGTTGACGCCGACTAAATCAATAACCGTCTCGACGTCGTTGGGACTGAGATTGCCGTTCTTGTTGAGGATATAGACCAATTCTTTGAAGATCTTTTCGATCTTCAAAACATCGTTCTGCTGTCCCTTGATCAGGATCTGATCACCGCGGGCCGTTATCGCAGCTTCGAAGCGGTCTTCAAACAACTGCAGATGCGCATCATTATACCCGAAGAGTTGAACAGCATCAACTCCCGCCAGCTGAACTCGTTTTTCAATCAATGCTTAAGAGACTCCACAAAAAAGACAACGCCCTCTTTGCGCGTGCGTTGAGGGCGTTGTTCGTGAATTTCGGTCTTCAAGGAAGAATCGCAATCCTTGAGTTTACTTCGTTGGAGCCGCAGCAACCTGCTTCTTATCCCAATACGATCGCAGGGCCGATTTTTCTTGTTTGGTCAATTCTGCTTTGGGCGGAATCTTCAGCTTTTGTCCGGGGTGAATGACATCAGCATTCTTGATTTGGTCGCGGTTACCCTGCCAAATCTTCGGCCACAGAAATGCGTTGTCATAGATTTTGGGCTTCTTCGCAATGTTCCATAAGCAATCTCGGTCCTTCGCCCACGTGCCGACAGTATACGTCTGCATTGCTTGTCCGCTTGCGATTGATTGTTCGAGCGACTTGCGAAGAGCATCCAACCGTCCCTGGACGTCTTTCAAACGGTTCGCGTATTTTTCTACAGCACTAAACGGACTTTTCTTTGCATTATCGATCCAAGCCTGCACGCTGTCTAATTCAGCTCGGCGGGCATACAAGTCTTGATTGGAAAGCTTTGAAAGATCGTTCAGCTTTGCATCGGGGTTATCAACGCTCGACGCGAATGCCGATTCATCAGCGGCGCTATTGGCCTTCATCGTCTGCGCCAATTCATCCTGACAGAGTTTGAGCGCGGTGGCTTTGTCAGCATCCTGCTTTTGCAGCGCCGCAACTTCCGATTGTGCCGCCGTCAATTTGTTCTTGAGATCGTTGCGCTTGGTGGTCAGGTCGGTAATCTGTTTCTGCCACTCTTCTTTATTCATTTCTTGTGAGTATACGCTCGTAGCAGCAACCGAAATGGCGATGGCTACAAGGAGCAGGCGGAGCGTTATGTCAAATGCCTTCTTCATAGTTCGTCCTTCCCTTACATCATACCTTTGATGTGTTGCTGCACTGCTTCTTTGTCTTTCAAGCACTGTTGCAATCGCGAATCCTTCTCAGCAATCGCTCGTTGCAATGCTGCTTTCTCTGTCTGGCGTGCATTGATTTCTTTTTCAATTGAAGAGACTTCTGCCTTGAGGTCGTCAAGCTGCTTCAGTTCTTCCGCAGATGGAGCGCTCTTGCATCCGGTGGCACTCATCGCAACAAACGCCGCCCCCACCACCATTAGACCAATACTCTTCTTCATACTCAGGGTCTCCTTCTGATTGATAACCTTACCGTCTTCTACTGTGCCAAAATTATAGAGAAGTGAATCCAAAGTCAAGAATAAATCTCTCTTTATTATAGACTCCATTTGTTCATAAGAGTTTTCGCTCGGCCATGCTTGTGAAGCCATTGCCGGCAACGATAATGTGGTCGTGTACAGGGATACCAAGCACTCGACCGGATTCAACAAGCTGTTTGGTGATTACGATATCCTCTTGACTGGGTTCCGGATTGCCGCTGGGATGATTGTGGATAAAAATGACGCTCGCCGCCCGTTGTTTGATCGCTTCGTGAAAACACTCGCGCGGATGCACAAGCGACGACGTGAGCGTTCCGCGGGTAACCATGCGTTGACCAATGGACTTGTTCGCTGCGTTCAGCAAGAGAATCCAAAACTCTTCTTGCTGCAGGTCTTTGAGCCGTGGGCCGAATGTTTTGGCGACATCTTCCGGTGCGTTGAACGACATTTGCACGCCAGTACCGTGGACGAGGATGCGACGCGCCAACTCGAACGCCGCCACGATCGCTGATGCTCTGGCCTCTCCGATACCGAATTCTTGGAAATCCCCGACTGCAAATTGAGCTATCTCGTGCAACGATCTGCCATTGGATAGCAACCTTCGGGCGAGGTCAAGGGCAGTTATTCCTTTGGCACCGGTGCGGATAAGAATCGCAAGCAACTCCGCTTCGCTCAACGAGCGCGCCCCTTGTCCTTTGAGACGTTCGCGGGGACGGTCATCCTCCGGCCATTCTTTGATCGTCGAATGCCCGGTTGCCGGCTTTCTATCGGAGGGTGAAAGCGTCATTGATTCTGCCCTCTACATTTCAAGGCGTTGGGAGCGATAGGTCAATTTGCCCGATTTTTTTGATTGCGCGATTCTTGAATTGCAGCACCGTCAGGAATCCATTGACGCGCGGCGGCAGAAAGGAAAGCGTGGTGTGCAGGCCAACGTATGGCGCGGTTTTCGGAATCGCAGCCGCAATTGCATTGCGGCTTGTAGCGCCACGCCGGACTACGTTCGCCACAAATTTCATGACGTCGTATGCGAACAACGTGTTCGTGGATGGCTTCCGATTATTGTTTGCCTTCTGAAATTTTGCCGCGAATGCCCTGTACCCCGGGTCGTTGTTGTCAACATAGGTGTCGGAAGAAAAAATAACGTTATCGACATACTGCCGATGCTGGTCGAGTTCGTTGACCTCGTTCCAATCTTGAGTTCCCAATAGCTGTGTTTGGATGTTGAACAGCTTTACGTGCGAACCGACAACGCCGATCTCTTCTGAACTGCTGATGGGCGCAAACAACACGTCGATGGATTGTACGGCAAGACCGAGACTATCAAAACGCATGGAATCTGTCAGATACGGAATGCGAAGCGAGTCGGCAATCTGTTTTCCATTCTTGCCTAAAAGCTTTGCCAATTCAATTTTGCCTTGGCGTTCTATCAATGAATCAATGACGCGCCGACGAGCGCCTGCGGCAACAAGGCGGGCAACCTCTTGATTCTTTATCTTGCCGCCAAAATCAATGAACGGAACTTCCATCCGCTGAAGTCCATGCAGACGAATGACTTTGAATTGTGTCCGCAAATCCTGCGTACCAGATTCATACCACTGGGCATCGATGACGTCGCCGCCGAGACGCTTGAACTCATCAAGAAACGCGTCTGCAATCAGCTTGCCGATGGCATCGCGAGGCGCGATGGACGACGCCGTGTGCGCGTGAAGTTGCTTGAAGGCAAACTCTGCCATCGCGCGGCCCCGCGTATCGTAATCCGGGTTGGCTTGGAAAACGTACGGACCGATCGAGGCAATGCCATTCGACGTTCCGGTTGGCGTTATTAAAGGAATGCCGCGCGCGTTCGCGATGCCTGCGCTCGCAAAAACTTCGTTGCTGGAAATAGGCCCGATGATCGCAACGACCTTGGAATCCGAGCAGAGCTCCGTCACCTGACGAGCCGCAACGCTTGGGTCTCGTTCAGTATCCCGAATCTCCAGCGTCAAGCGCACCGGCGCATCGAGATTGTATTCATCCACCGCAAGTTGAATGCCGTTCAGAAACTCCATCCCTTGATCGCGCACTCCGGCCTGTTCGGATTTGAGCATCAACGGAAGCGCAATGCCGATTTTCAAAATGTCCGTCTTCTCGATTCGGTCCATCAACTTCAACGCATCTCCCACGTACTGAATGTGGGGCGGCAGTTGGATGATTCCCCGAAGCACTTCCAGCGCCATTTTGTTATCGCCGTTGCGGAAAAGTTTTTCGCCGATGTAAAAATTGAACAATGCTTTTGTCTCATCCTTTTTGGCATCCGCCGCCAACAGCTGCAACTGGCCGATCGGCAATTCTCCGGCGGCAAGCGCATCGAGCAATTTGACGGAACGATCGGCTAACCGTTGGTCGTGCGATGATTCAACGGCAACGAGCAACTCAGCGGCGGCATCTTCACTGCGGCTCACTTTGATGTAGTTGAGCGCGAGGGTATAATGAGCATCGTCGGCATATTGCGTTTCGGGGAATAAGTCGATGAGGTCTTTCAACAGCTTGATGGATTCGCGATACTTCCCTACTTGGTAGAGCGCCTTTCCTCCCATGATGTAACAGCCGGTAGCGCGATGGCTGCGCGGATAGAGCCGAATGTTTTCCGTGAATACAAGGGCGGCACTGTCAAACGCTCCGGCGCCGAAATATCTCATCGCTTGGATGAATTGGCGTTCTACTTCGGGATTAAATGCAATGCTATCCTGTGGAAGCGGTTGTGCCGCAGCGTTGCCAATCCAGAGCAATACGAAAGCAATACAATAATAGGTCGGTCTAAAAAAAGTTTTCATCGGTTTATGGACGCGTATGTACTGCGCGCGCGGCATGCGCTCCGGCGCGTGCGCGCTTGTGCGCGGGTTGTAGGTGCAACGCATTGCTAAATTGGCTTGAGGCGGCATCCGTGTCGCCGGATTCCAGCAGCAAGTAGCCGAAATCAACGAGAGCGTCGGTAAGTTTGGGATT
>JACRFF010000142.1 GCA_016218005.1 Ignavibacteriales bacterium | reverse complement strand
GGTGGGTGATTGGGCGGAACGGGATATGATCGGCGCGGCAAACATCGGAATCAAGACAGTATTTGCGCGATACGGAGACACATTCGGAACGATTGAAACACATGCCGATTATGAGATCAATGACATCAAGGATCTCATCCATATCGTCGAGAAAGAAAATGCCGGGGCGCTGGTGGACCATGATTGAAGGAATCGGTGTGGATGTCGTGGAAATCGGGCGCGTCCAACGCACGATCGATACGTGGGGGAACGACTTCCTCGGGAAAATCTTCACAGATCAGGAACTCGCGTACGCACATTCAAAAAGAAACCCGGTGCACCACATCGCTGCCCGATTTGCAGTGAAAGAGGCAGTCGCCAAAGCGCTCTCGACCGGGTGGAGCGGAGGCTTCCGATGGAAGGACGTCGAAGTGGAAAACGATGCTGCCGGAAAGCCTTCAGTTGTGCTCTACGGACGGGTGAAGGAATTATTGCAGGGAAGCAAGATCATCGTGTCGATATCGCATTCGGAAAATGTTGTCGTCGCTTTCGCCCTGATCGAGCGGTAGGCGTGGGATGTTTCGGAGATTCACCCGGCTATTGCCTTTAGATATTTTTTTCTGTATGTTTGACAACCAAATTTGTCACCAATCATAAGCGAGAAATCCTATGAAGCAAATGGGAATTAAGAAGTTGTATTATTCGATCAGTGAAGTCAGCAAGATCACCGACCTTGAGCAGTACGTGCTGCGTTACTGGGAATCGGAGTTTGAACAACTCAATCCTGCCAAGAATCGCGCGGGCAATCGCATCTATACAAACCGCGACATTAAGCTCATCCTCTACATCAAGAAGTTATTGCGTGAAGAACGATACACGATCGAGGGCGCGAAACAGGTATTACAATCGTACATGCCCGATAGTGAATCCGGAGAGCAGCTCGATCTTCTCGCTGAACAGGCTTACCCGCCAACGCTTTCAGTTCAACCGACGAAGGCTTCTGAGAACAGAGCTCGAAGTGACATGATTGAGATTAAGAAGTTTCTGGAAGAATTACTGGTGCGATTGACGTAGTTTCCCCTTATAACTTACTGCCGGTCTTACGCGTCTTAACGTTTCTACCATAACGGTATCTTCCATCCCCTGTCAAGCAGTTTGTCTTGATGAGGCTTTTGCGTTCAAGAGGGAACTTTCGTATATTCCCAGAGCGAAATCATCATCTTGCGGGCAAGACTCTTGACCAGAGTAATAGAGCATCTTTTTTTCTCTTTCTAATTTTGGGTTGAATCGGAACGTGGCGCAGCCCGGCTAGCGCACTTGC
>JACRFF010000014.1 GCA_016218005.1 Ignavibacteriales bacterium | reverse complement strand
AGTGGTTTGCAAGTATCTCTATATCGCCGTCCCTCTCCCGCAGCGGCGGCAGTTCCACTGTTATCACATTCAGCCTGTAGTACAGGTCATCCCTGAACGCGCCTTTCTTTATCTCCTCGGCAAGGTTCCTCGATGTTGCGGCAAGGACCCTCACATTGAGCGGCTCCTCTTTCGTATCCCCGACCTTCCTGACAGTGCCCTCCTCGAGCGCCCTGAGAAGCTTTACCTGAAGCTCAACAGGGAGTTCCCCGACCTCATCGAGGAAGATGGTGCCTCCCTCAGCCTCGTGGAAAAGCCCTGGTTTAGTCCTGTGCGCATCGGTAAAAGCCCCCTTTACAAAACCAAAGAGCTCGCTTTCCAATAACTGCGCGGGTATTGCGCCGCAGTTTACGGCAACAAACGAACCCTCGCTCCTCGCCCCGCCGAAATGAAGCGTCCTCGCTATAAGCTCTTTTCCAGTGCCTGACTCGCCTGTTATGAGGATAGTGGTCTTATACCCGGCGACCTTTTTTACAAGTTCGAGTATCTCGGTCATCTTGGAGTCGCGCGTTAACAATTCCTTGTTATTTTCACCCCTTAATCTTATATTCTCTCCCTTTAGCCTTTCCCTCTCTAATGCCTTCTTTACAACGAGCATCATCTCCTCGGCCTTGAAGGGCTTTGATATGTAATCATACGCCCCAAGCCTTATGCACTCAAGCGCAGTCTCAACCTCTCCATAAGCGCTCATCATTATAATGACAGACCTTATGTTCTTTTCCTTAATGACATTAAGAAAGGCTATGCCATCCATGCCCGGCATCTTTATGTCGGAGATTATGAAATCAAAATCCTCTCTTTCAAGGAGCTTCAAAGCGGCCTTAGCAGAATCAATAGAGGTTGCATTGCACCCTGACTTCCTGAAAACAAGAGAGAGCATATGCCGTATCGGCTCTTCGTCGTCAATTATGAGTATGTCTGTCATATAGCCCTAAGCGCAACCTCGAATGTAGTGCCTTCGCCTTTCTTTGTCCTGACCGTAATGTCGCCGCCATAGGCCTCCACAATCTCCCTTGAGACAAAAAGGCCAAGCCCTGTGCCTTTTGGGTTGGATAACCCTTTTGGGTTGGATAACCCTTTTGGGTTGGATAACCCTTTTGGGTTGGATAACCCTTCTTTCAAAGGCTTTGTAGTATAAAACGGGTCGACTATCTTGTTGATATGCTCATCGTCTATCCCAGTCCCAGT
>JACRFF010000144.1 GCA_016218005.1 Ignavibacteriales bacterium | reverse complement strand
TTTCTGGTAAAGAATAAGATCAGCATCGGGCGTCGTCGGACCGTTCGCAAGTTCACAAACAATTCGCGCTTTGATGTCGTTTGCATTCTGATCGTTGATCGCGTTTTCCAACGCAGCCGGGTAGAGTATGTCAACGTCCAATCCAAGAACCGCTTCGCGAGGAATCGCAATGGAGCCGGGAAATCCTTTGACCGAACCGGTTTTCAGTTTGTGCGTGACAAGCTCCTTCGGGTTGAGTCCTGCATCATTGTACACGCCGCCTTGTGAATCCGACGCAGCGATGAGTTTTCCTCCGCCGAGCAATTCTTCATGCAGCAGCGCGGCGCGCTGGCCCGCGTTCCCGAATCCTTGAATCGCATAGCGGCCGGTCGGATCGATGCCCAGCACTTTGCACGCTTCTCTCACTGTGATGACGCCGCCGCGCGCTGTTGCATCGCGGCGACCTTCCGTTCCGCCAATTTGCTGCGGCTTGTCCGTGAACACTCCCGGCTGATGTCGCTGCACCATCGTCTCGTATTCGTCCATCATCCATGCCATCGTCTGCGGATTTGTGTACACGTCCGGCGCCGGCACGTCTTTCCCGACGCCGATATTCTGCACGACGGCGCGAACATAGCCGCGGGCAAGGTTCTCCAGTTCGCGCTCAGACATTTTTCGCGGATCGCAGACCACGCCGCCTTTGCCTCCGCCTAACGGCAAATCAACAACTGCCGTCTTCCACGTCATCCAGCCGGCGAGCGCACGGATCGTGTCCACCGTCTCGTCGGGATGAAATCGGATTCCACCTTTTGCCGGACCACGAGCGTAGTTGTGTTGAATCCGGTAGCCGTGAAAAATCTGCACGTCGCCGTTGTCCATCTTGACAGGAATCGTAAACTTGAACTCACTCTGCGGCCAGAGCAGCAGTTCAACTGTCGCGGTATCAAGGTTGAGCAGCCGAGCAGCTTCGCGCACTTGTTGCTGCATCACTTCGAATGAATTGTATGATTTCATGACTTCGTGCCCTGTGGTTTGTCGTCGCCTTTGGGTGGATAGACGTCGAGTATGATTCGATACCAGCAATGCTTGCACATGAGCGCACGATCGACGCTCAGCAGAACTTGTTCCCACGGACTCAACTGCACGCCGCAGTGGGGACACGCATCAGGCGCTTTGCTGCGAGATGTGTCTGGTTTTTCGTTGTTACCTTCCACCGTTGCCCCCGGGTTTCGTGATGATTCCTCTGTTTTGGTGCCCATTCATCTTGATGGTGATGGGTGATGAAAGTCGGAGATGACGCGTGAATTCTTTTTCGTCGGCTGTCGGCTGACTCAGGAGCCATTCCCAGTTGAGATAGTTCGAGTCTTTCCGCGAGCTGACCGTGAAGTAGCCAATCATGAAGGATGTAATGTTCTGGAAGAAGTGAGAACCCTGTGAAGGCGCGACAT
>JACRFF010000143.1 GCA_016218005.1 Ignavibacteriales bacterium | reverse complement strand
GGTGAAACAAATCCTCGTCAACCATCTCAGCAATGCGGTCAAGTTCACCGATGATGGAGAGATCTCCGTCGGCGTGAAGTTAACGGACGGTATGCTTT
Organism: Ignavibacteriales bacterium; assembly: GCA_016218005.1. Classification (GTDB taxonomy): domain Bacteria; phylum Bacteroidota; class Ignavibacteria; order UBA10030; family UBA10030; genus JACRFF01. The sequence goes on along the minus strand of JACRFF010000143.1, from coordinate 6,403 downwards.
CCTTTTCCGTACGCGACTCGGGAATCGGCATAGCTGAAACCAACCTCGAGCGGGTGTTTGAAGAATTTCAACAAATTGAAAATACGAGCACGAAGAAATACAAAGGGACGGGATTGGGACTTCCCATCGCCCGGCGGTTGGCAAGACTTCTCGGCGGCAACTTGACGGTCAAGAGTGTTCTTGGACAAGGATCCACATTTACGCTGAGGGTGCCGCCTGTTATTCCAAAGGAAAATCTCGCCTCTCCGGATGTCGTGCAAAAGAAACAAGAGGGTCAACCCTCCTCTCCGTCCGCTTCAGCACAAAAGCCGGCGGCGTTTCCGGCCACTGTTGCGCCAGGAGTGCTGCCGCCTCCGGGCACGCGCATTCTGTGCATCGATGATGACCCCGACGTCATCGACATCCTCAAGAAATATCTCACCCCGGAAGGATATTCGGTAACCGGCGCAAATTCCGGGGACGAGGGAATTCGTCTTGCAGAGCAACTGCACCCATCGCTCATCACGCTGGATATTATGATGCCGAACAAAGATGGGTGGCAGGTTCTGCAGGAGTTGAAAGCGGATTCCGCCACGCGGGATATTCCCGTGCTCATTCATTCGATCATCGACAACAAACCGTTGGCCGTCCATCTGGGCGCATTGGATGTGATGACGAAACCGGTCGATGCAAAAAACTTGATCGCGTTTGTCGGAAAGGTAGTCCATTCCAAGTCGCAGTTCGTGTTAGTGATCGATGACGACGAACAATATGCAACGGTGATGAAAGCCCTCCTGCAACAAGACGGCTACAATGCGCAATCGGTGGCGACAGCCGAGGAAGCGCTGACGCTTCTCAAAACCGAGCGGCCTGCATTGATCATCGTTGATCTGGAACTTCCCGGCATGAGCGGCATTGAATTCATTGGCCGCGTGCAAGACCAAAGCGCACTGAAGGAAATCCCGATCGTGATTCTTTCCGGGCGCGCGTTGACGAAGGAGGAACAAGAAAAAGTTCGGCACCGAATTTTAGACTACATTAGCAAGGACACCTTCTCGAACGAATCGCTTTCCAATACGATTCGACGGATATTACTTCAACCAAAGGAACACAAGCCTTGACACAGAAGACGACGGATGAACAATCCACTGTGCTCGCGGTCGACGACACAGAAGACAATCTCGACCTTCTTGAATTCGCGCTCAAGCGAAAGCCCATCCGATTGCTGCGCGCTACCAGCGGTCAAGAATGCCTAACGCTTGCCTTGGCCGAACAACCGGACGTTATTTTGCTGGATATTCAGATGCCCGGCATGGACGGATTCGAGACGCTGAAGCATCTTCGCGCGAGACGTGAAACGGCGATGATTCCCGTCATCGTTCTGACGGCGCAAAAGAAAGACCCGCAAAGCATCGAGAAAGGATTGTTGCTCGGCGCCGATGAGTACCTGATGAAGCCGATCGACACGGATGAATTGATCGTCCGATTGCGAACGCTTGTTCGCCTCAGAAAAGCTGAGGCTGAACTGGAAAAGACAAAGTCGGAGTTCATGGCAATGCTGGTGCACGATCTCCGCTCACCGATGACAAGCATTCGCGGGTTGCTCGAATTTGTGCACGAAGCAGTGTTGGAGCAGCGGCCTTTGACGAGCGACTATGCGGCGCTCCTCTCTTCTGCTCACACATCGACTTCCAAAACGATCGAACTGATCAACGACTTGCTCGATTTTTCCCGCTATGGCGCCGGCCAGATCATGCTCGACCGCCGGCCTTCGAGCGTATCGAGCATGGTAAATTTTGTGCTGAGTCAATTTCAGTTACAGTTCCGCAACAAATCCGTCGCGGTCTCGGTGGAAGGAACCGATGCGCTTCCCAGCGCCAACGTTGACCCGGACAAAGTTTCGCAAGTCGTGATGAACCTTGTCAGCAACGCCTACAAGTTCACCAATACCGGCGGCACCATGACCATCAAGGCAACCGAGGTGATGGTCAACGACGTTCCGATGATCGAGGTAGCCGTCGCCAATACCGGTGTCGGGATTCCGGCAGAGGAAATCGGCAACGTGTTTATCGTCTACAAACAAACTTCGTCTGCGAGGACGACAAAAGAAAAAGGAACCGGTCTCGGATTGGCAATCTGCAAAATGATTATCGAGGCTCACGGGGGAACAATCAACGTCGAGAGCGTTCCCGGCGCAACAACAACGTTCCGGTTTACAATTCCGGTGTATCAATAAATCGACCATCTATCGTAAAGGGCAAGAGTATGGAAAGTAAAATCCTTGTTGTTGACGACGAAGAAATCTTTCGCTTGACAACGTCGCTTCGTTTGAAGGAAGCGGGATTCTCGGTCGATACCGCGTCAGAAGGATACGAGGGTTTGGTGAAGCTTGATCAAGGCACGTACGACGTCGTACTGTTGGACATCAACATGCCGGGATTGAACGGACTCCAAGTGCTCGAGTATGTCTCTGCGAACCACCCGGATGTCGACGCCATTGTGCTCACGGGTTTTTCCCAAATGACGATGGCGATTGAATGCCTGAAGAAGGGGGCAAAAGAGTTCATCGTCAAGCCCTTCGACTACGCGGATCTGATTGCGAAGATCCAAGGATTGCTGCGGACGCGCAATTCCGAACGATCATTCAAGGAGTATCAGCAAAGCTGGCGTTCGACGCTGGTCTATGATATCTTCGGTTCGCTGTACACCGTCTCTTGCATTCTCGAACATCTGCGCATCAACGCCCCAATCGGTCATCCCAACGACACGCAGGAGTTGCTTTCGTATGCCCGCACGCTGAACGAACGGGTCTTTGAGCGCATACAACACTCGGTCAATCTTCCCGAGCTGGCTGAGACTCACGTCCCGATGGAACTATCCGCCGTCGATCTCCGTGCTATTCTGAACACCATTTGCGAGCGCTTCGACCAATGGGCTGGCGACAAGTCGGTGACGATCAAGCGGGACTTTGCGTCAAATATCCCGACCGTCATGACAGACCTTGCCCGCATCGAACAAGTGTTCAGCTTGATATTCGATAGCGCATTGAAGCACACAACCGGCAAGGAGACGATCGAAGTGCGTTTGCACGCCGTGCCGAAGACTGAACAGCGTACCGCTGGAGTAGAATGTAGTTTATCGTTCCCCGGCAAATTGCTCGAGCCTCAACTCGGTTCGTTGATTTTCTCGCCAAGCTTGGATCAATGGAAAGAGCACAAAGAATCAGTAGACTTCGTTGCGCTGAGCCTTGCGATCTCCCGCCGTATTCTCGAAGCAAACGATGGCGCCCTTTCTCTGCAGGTCCAGGGAAGTTCAACTACCATCGCTTGCTGGTTGCCTGAAAAAGCGCCGGCGCAATCCGGTGTGCTGCGTTCACCTTCCCGTGCTGTGGGAGCTTAGTGTTAAGGATGCCGACCTTGCCCGATAAAACCTTTTCCATTCTCTATTCGTTTCGCTTCGAAGATGGACGCACCAAGGAGTTCACCATTGAACTCGATGCCCAGACTCTCAACCTCGTTAGAAGGAATGAACCCTCGCCGCGCGAATGGACGCGCCTCCAATATGCCAAGTGCGAGAACTGCCAACTTTCTCCCGACCACGAGCATTGCCCCGTCGCTCTGAACCTTGTCGAAGTCATTGAGTTCTTTTCCGACGCCCATTCCTTCGAGCCGGCACAGGTTTCGGTGGCAACCGAAGAGCGCGGGTACACGAAGAAGACTACCGTGCAGAAGGGCTTAAGCTCGATGATGGGAATCATGATGCCGGCCAGCGGATGCCCGACGCTTGATAAACTTCGCCCGATGGTGCGGTTTCATTTGCCATTCTCATCGCCGCTCGAGACGTTCTATCGAAGCATCTCCATGTATCTCACGGCACAGTTCTTTCGGATGAAAGCGGAAAAATCCGCCGACTGGTCCTTGGACGATCATCTTCACGTCTACAAGGACGTCGCGCTGGTGAATCGCGGCATTGCTAATCGCTTGACGGTCGCTTCAAAAGCCGATGCCAATCTCAACGCCATCGTGATCCTTCATTCCATCGGCGACGGCATTCAATACTTCATTGAGACAGAATTGGAAGAGCTGCGCAATCTCTTCAAGGCGTACGTAGAAGAGTAGAAACCATCTCAAAAATGTTCTGCGGAGAAAAATCGCGAAGTCATTCCCGCATATTTTGACGGGAATCCCCGCCTGCCAACCCGCTAGAACGCGAAGCGGGCTAGAGCGCAGCGGCAGGCAGGCAGAATTCTGGACTCCCACTGAAGAATTCGGGAGTGACAAATGGTTTCTGGGATGGCTTCTAGAAACTATCTCAAAAACAGTTTTTCTGCCTTGCCTACCACGGCGGCATCGGCTTACCCGATCAGGCCGTTCGAGCGGGTCTGGCGGGGATGGCAGGCATTGGGGTGAATGAAGCAAAACCGCAAACAAGCTGTCAGGTGCTGTTGCTACATTACGGCGTTGCTGGAAGAACCGGCACCAAATAAATCACACTTCCAAGTAGAAAAACCAGTGTGAAAGCGACCGACACCTTATTTTTGACACCGAAGAAAATCATCTGCTCAACCATTCGCAAAAACCAGAACAATGAAAACGCAGCCAAAATCGTCTGGCCCAAACTAGTCTGAATCAGCTCAGACCTATGAACAAATGAGACATAAGCCATCACTAGAAATACGAAAGTTAGACAGAGATTCAAAATTTGCATGACCGAACGATTGATAAACGTAAGTGAAACCAAATCTTCCTTCCAGCGGAAGAGTTGCCAAAACATGAGATGAAAGATAGCGAACGCCAAATTGAAAAAGCCGCCAACAATAATCATTGTCTCGGTGAGATCTTTCATGATTTCACATTCCCTTTCTAGTCTTGTTAGCAATTCCGCCACACGGCGTACTGTCTCTTTGCCACACACCGCCCAATCACTTCGCTATCTTCCCATGGTGCTTCGCGATTTGCTCTGGCGTAAGCCGTAGAAATCTCGCTGCATTGTTGTACAAGATATCGCGCTTCTGTTCCGCAGAAAGAAAATCCGCCTGGTTGATGGCTTCGATGCCCAAACCAATTGTTTCGGGCCAAGACATCTGGTCCGAACCATACATGATTCTCCACCCAAATCCGGCTCTGATTAACGCCTTCAGATAAGCGTAAAACTCTTCCCTTGGTATAATCCAATCGATGACAGCGATGTCCAAATATACTTGTGGGTAAACGAGGAGAATTCCAATCGTTTCTTCAAGATAAGGCCAACCTCCGTGTGCAAGCCACACTCTAAGGTTTGGATGACGATTGAGAAGCTCTTCAAACAAGAGTGGATTTCCAAGCGACACCCTGAAATTCGGGGCGACTCTTGTGATACCGGAAAAGCTTATTCCTGTGTGTATGCTTACAGGAACATTGAGTGATTCAGCAAGGGAAAAATAAGGATCGAGTCCCGGATCGGAAGGAGAAAAGCCCATGTATTGCATAGTGAGTTCTCCCATCACAGAAAACAAACCTGCATTGTATCGCATTCGTAATGTGTCAATGTTTAATCTCGGGCGTCCGAACTGCGGACCGCTCCACACCCGATTAGGAGCTGATTGCCTAAACTGTTCGCCTATTTCATAATCATATCCGCTCACAAGCCCCAACACAACGTTGTAGCGATCCATCACTGCCAGTGTTTGCTTGATGTGTTGTTCTACAGATTCGGAAGGTTTTAATTCCGGTATGGGGAGAGGTGTTCGTACATCATTCTTGAGCGTTTGGAGAGTTACGGAATGCAAGTGAACATCAATGATTGGTTGAGGTTCATTCTTGGTCTGTGCCATCGCAAAACCCGCGATGACAAATAAACCAGTCCACAGGAATGGTTGGTTCATTTGAAGCTCCTTTCTTAATGTTAGTGTCAAGAAATCTAGGTGTATTTCGACATGCCTTTCGAACTGCTCGTGAAATGAGCTTTGAATTCTCGATTTCGGTTCTACTTGAAGCGGACGTCATCAATTTGGAAAACGAAATTGCCCGGTGCAGAGCCGCCCGCAAACAAGACGCCCATCAGGCCACTTCCATCCATTCCATCAAATTCTGATATCTGAAACGTGAACTGCTTCCACTCTGGTCCAGCTATGAAAGTCTTGATTGCCGGCTGAAAGCCGTGGCTTGTCGCAAAGAGCATGATGCGATAGGTTTTGCCATCGCCCTTTGCCCAAAAAGATATATCTTTCTTGGAAGAGAGGTTTGCGGGCGCCATCGCAAATGCACCGGGAGAAAACATTGCTCCGGCCCACGCAAACGGGAAGTCGGGTCGAATCTCTCCCGTTATGATCAGTGATCCCTCGCTCTTGTTTGCTCCTCCGGGCACTACTTTGAATTCAGCCGTTGACCTGCCGCCCCTCAGCGCGTCAGTCGAAACGGACCAGCCCGAGCCAAACTTCGCAGAG
>JACRFF010000141.1 GCA_016218005.1 Ignavibacteriales bacterium | reverse complement strand
TGTCGCGGGTCGAACCTCCATATGCTGACGATATCTTGACCCGGATCGAGTCCGGTGTTACACGGCCAAGGTTTTCATACGGAATCACAACCGTTGTGTTTGCATCATCATCCGACGGAGCCGCCGGTATGGTTGTAAGCGTCATCCCGTACACTGAAAGATTTGGCACTTTAGGAAGTTGGAGCGAAACAACGGGATCACCGATCAACGTATTGGTAAGCATCATAACTTTATCCAGCGTACTTCCTAGTGAACCATAGTTCAACATACGATTCATCTTGGCGACCAAATGGGAGGAGCCAACTCTGGCGTTTGCATTAGGACCGATTTGTTCAGCCAACATTTGCGGCAACGTAACAGCAATAGATGTAAATCCATAGGCTGAATTTCCGATATACCCAATGGCTGAGCTGGATGGACCTAGCGTAAACAATTCACCAAAGCATTTGATGTTTGGCTCGGCAAATCGTGCTGTCGAACATCCGAAGTCGGTGATCAAACTGAAGCGTCCACGATTGTTCATCAATTGGAGCGTAGCACCGATGCCATTATCCCACGTTTGCGTTCCGCTGTGGCCGATATAATTGATGAGCACGGCTCCGTTATCAATGGCAGACCGAATCTCAGCCGAAGAATATGGACCGTAGTCTGATTGCGGATTTGTCGTCTTGTAGAAATGCGTCGCCAATCCACCTGTAGGCGCCGGTCGCAATAAACGATCAGCGATGTCTTGATTGACTTGACGAAACGATTCGATTTGACCCGACGTCGTAGGGTCGCCTCCAGAAAAAAGCATGTACCGCTTATTCCAATCATCCATTGAAGCACTATTGTACGATTGTACATGGCTGACGTATGTTTGAAATTCTTCAACACTGTTTGCCGGAATGCGACCGATGAACATTTGTGGAAGAAAGGAAGAATCAGAAAGAGCCGTCAGCCACGGATCGCTCACAGGCCAGCCGTACGACGGCACCACGTTGCGCGGACGTACGGTGTTCGGCGAGAGACCGATTTCATACTTGTGATCGTATGTCGCATCGCCAACGAGACACACGTACGTTGGCATGGGAGCGGGCCATCGCGTCGTACTTTTAAAAAACTCTCGAATCGATTCCGGTGTGGGATAGCCATACCCATATTCGTCAAACACATCTTGCACATCAACAAGGGTGGTACGAAAGTTTTCACGCGATTGGATGTCGTTGAGGTATTGTGTCGCCGCCGTTTTGAATTCTTTACCCGTCAAGAGAACGTAATCGGCGCCTTCTGGCTGTGCGCGCAAGTTTCCGAATTGTTTAACTCCGGCGATGATCGGTTTCTGAATAAACTGCTCGAGACGGATGATATGCCTATCCGATGGGGCAACCGAGTCAATGAAGGTGGCAACAAATGGCGACGCGCCCGTCCAACTATATGGCAGAATGCGCTTTGTTGAGGCTCCGACCCGATACACAACGAGGTTTTTCGATGCCACGTTGGCAACCCGCACAGCGTGGGCGCCGGTTACGAGCGAGCTGGGCCATTGAATATTCAGTGCACCCGCCGATGCATCGAGTTGTCGAGGATATTCTACGTCGAACCAATCGACAGCGATCCGGTTCACAGAGGAGGCAGTGGGCATCGAAACTAACCGAATGGTATTCGTCCCCTCTTTCAATTCATTGCTCGATGCACTCGCCTGCATCAGCTTCTGCTCAAACTGTGCCGCAGTCGCGGTCGCCAGCGTATCCGATTGATTGATGAACAGGGCCAATCGATGCGCGGGAGAAACCGGCTGGGCGGCCCAGCTTGCAAAGCGTGCGAATACTCGAACCGCAGCATTCGGAACAGGATTCGAGGCATTGAAAAAGACAGTGGACGGACTCGTCAGATCGAGAAATCCCCAAGCGAAGGCTTTGTTTGATTGCCAACCCGGAATCTGACTTGAGAGTATATCGTCGCCGATAACGAGGAAAATTCTGTTCGCCTCAAGATGAACTGATTCAATGAACGAGGTGAGTGTATCGATCACAGACCCTCCTGATTGGGAGGTATCTGTACGTAGACCGGTGCCGCTTCCCCACGTTAGCCAGTAGGTGGAAGTGTCGGTATAGCGGTTAAGATATTCTGGATAATCCTCAGTTGCGGCAGGTACACGACGATAACTTGAACCATAATTCCGAAAGCCGACAAACTCCAGAAACTGACCCTGAACCATGTTCGGCGCGTTCTCCCCTGAATAATACACGGGAATTTCCATTCCATAATTGTAGAGACGGAATGAACTCGAAGCGGTTTGTCCGATCTCTGGAATGACTAAAGCGAGGTCGTCGTAGTTCAGGCGATAGATGCCGTCGGTCGGAATTTCAAGGCGCAAATATTTTCGTCCGGGGATAAACCACAATCCTGTCGTATCACTCCACGCGAGCGGTTGAACGCCGGCAGATTGTATTTCCTCCGGATTGAGCACGAGAGCATCTGAAATTGCCGATGGCATCAATCGGCGCTGCGGAACATTTTGAGATATGGTTCTCTGAGCATTCTGTACAGCAAAGCTTCCTTTAAGCCGCACGACCATCCGCACTTTTGAATTAGCAACCGAAAAAGGAGCAATCGTAATTCGTGCAAGTCGAATACCGCGATACCACTCATATCCAGCAACAAACATTGCTGGCCGAATTGAATTCGTAAGCTTCGCCTTGTCCACACGCGTGAGCTTTTCAGAAGCCGTAGAGTCGTTTTCTTGGGCGTAGGTTTTGACGTGAAGCGTATTGGCATCGATTTCTTTTTCGTTGCGAATGATGACCGACTGCATTCTCAAGCCGGTTTCTGAGGAAAGTGCCAGATACACCGTTCTCTCTGGAAATCGAAGCCCTTGATCAACTCCACGCTCCAAGTAAATGGAAGAGATGCTGTCCTTCGCCAACCAATCTTGAGGGCGAAGTGAAACTTCTAACGAAAGCGATTCGGCGGAACGGTCGAGAACAACAGTTCCCCATTTGAATTGCACCTCCTTTGAGTAGGCCGATTGGCCCTTCGCGATCTCAAGTGGCAGCACAAGAGGAACTGCGGTAACAACTGCAACCACAAAGCGCCGCCACGGAGGCAGCAATGCCACTCGTGGGAAATGGTTTAATTGATCGGTAAGAGAGTGCACGTTCGTCGTCCACTTTCATCAAACTTACCGAAACGACTTTGCAGAAGAAAGGAGATTATCAACGATGAACAAATTGGAAGTGGTCGTGCTAGAGACGTGGACGATGGCAAAGCCATGCCTTCGGCAGAACCCCTTCTGCGTTAGAAGAGTCTTCAGAATCAATATTTTTCTTTTAGAAACTAAAACTTGATCGACTTTTCGTCCACGTCTCTAG
>JACRFF010000138.1 GCA_016218005.1 Ignavibacteriales bacterium | reverse complement strand
TGCAATTCACCCGGCTGAACGACAATCCATCTGCGATCGTGTAGTTGCGGAACGAGTGGCCGTCGTACGACGTCAGTCCATCATTCGAGCCGATCCACAAGAATCCACGGGAATCCTGGAACAGCGACAACGTGTAGTTCGAAAGCAAACCCTCCTTCGATGTGTAGTGAACGAAAGGAAACACCTGGGCAGACACGCCGGTTGGATGCACGATGAACATCGTGCCGAGCAGTGCTATCCTAAAAATTGTATTCATCACTCCAACACATTTGCTCTTGAGGAACGGAAAGGAGGCGAGTTCACTCGTTGAATGTAAGAGAAGGGAGAAGCAGAAGCAATGATTGTTCGCGTGTCATCGCAAGCTCATTCCCCAAATTGACGAGCAGAAAAAAATAGACTATCTTTCCTTTGCACGTGAGCAAAAGAATGTACGATGAATAACTGGCAAAACTATTTCAAAACTTTTCGCAGCAATATTGTAGGATACGACCAATCCTTCAACTCGCCCTACGGCGAGCGGCGGATCGTGTATGCAGATTGGACGGCCAGCGGACGGCTTTATCGGCCTATTGAGGAGCGGTTGCTCAATGAGTTCGGTCCGTTCGTCGCGAATACTCATTCGGAATCCAGCGCCACCGGCGCTGCTATGACGATGGCCTATCACGAGGCGCATCATATTATCAAACAACATGTGCACGCCGGGCCGGACGACGTCATCATTACATGCGGCCCCGGGATGACGGCGGGAATCAACAAGTTCCAACGCATCCTCGGACTCAAAGCTCCACAGAGCTTGCGGAAGTTTGTTCAGCTACCAGACCATGAACGTCCCGTCATCTTCGTAACGCACATGGAACACCACTCCAACCATACCTCGTGGTACGAAACGATTGCAGACGTCGAGATCATTCCGCCTGACGCACACGGCATTGTCGACTTGAACGCGTTTGAAGACTTGTTGAAAACATATCGGTTGCGGACATTGAAAATCGGTTCGTTCATCGCGTGTTCCAATGTTACCGGTGCGCTTGTTCCCGTGCATCAGTTAGCAAAGCTTGTTCATCGGTACGGCGGTGTGGCCTTCGTGGATTACGCCGCCTCCGCCCCCTATGTTGGCATGAACATGCATCCCGCCGACCCCGACGAACATCTAGACGCGGTGATGTTTTCGCCTCACAAGTTCCTCGGCGGTCCCGGTTCTTCCGGCGTACTCATCTTCAATAAAAATCTCTGCCATCATTCAGCCCCCGATGACGCCGGAGGTGGAACGGTGGCTTGGACAAACCCCTGGGGACAATATCATTTCCTTGACGACATCGAAGCGCGTGAGGATGCCGGCACGCCCGGTTTCCTTCAAGCAATCAAAGCGGCACTTGCGGTTCAACTGAAAAATCAAATGTCAGTAGACGCGATGATGAAGCGTGAAGCGGAAATCGTGCCGTACGTGTTGCGAGAACTGCGGTCGATTCCCGGCGTTCACGTGCTTGCCAATAATGTCGATTACCGGTTGGCAAAATTTTCATTTCACGCCGAAGATATCCACTACAATCTCATGGTGCGATTGCTGAATGACCGATTTGGAGTTCAAGCGCGTGGCGGTTGTTCGTGTGCCGGTACCTATGGACACTTCTTGCTGCACGTAGACCCGTCTCGTTCTCAATCCATTACAGACAAGATTGATCAGGGCGATCTTTCCGACAAGCCCGGTTGGACACGATTATCCTTCCATCCCACCACGACCGACGAGGAGATCGACCATTGTCTCACAGCCGTTCGTGAGATCGTGCAAAACCGGAAACATTGGGCCAGCGATTACGTTTATTCACCTAAGACCAACGAGTACAAGCATAGAGCAAACGATGGTGAAGACTCGGGCCGCATCAAACGATGGTTCCAACTATAATATGAATACGCAATGGACAGCGCGACGCGTATTGGTGCTCTCGCTTTTCATACTCGGTTTTGTCGGGTGCGACCAGACAGCCAAAACTATTGCACGGTCATCCCTTGCTGGCGCAAATCCGATCTCATTTCTCAGCGACGCTATTCGGCTTGAGTACGCCGAAAACCACGGGGCATTTCTTTCCATTGGTTCCACCCTGCCGGAAGACGTTCGCGGACTTCTCTTTATCGGGTTCGTCGGTCTGGCGCTTGTCGTATCGTTTTGGGTCGCCGTGCGCACGCACCATGAGCAACAACTTCAAGTCTGGGGGCTGGCGTTGATTACCGCCGGCGGATTTGGAAATCTTCTTGACCGACTTCTCAACAATGGTGCAGTGGTAGATTTTATCAGCATCGGCGTTGCCGGACTTCGCACGGGCATTTTTAATCTTGCCGATATTGCCGTCACGACGGGCTTTTTTGCACTCGTCGTGCACACCTTTAAGCAAATGCGCAACGACCACTCCGGCAATCTATCCTAAGCAGATTTATGCAATTGTTTTACCAACAGCACGGAGACGCTGGCGTTCCGCTGATCATTCTTCACGGTCTACTCGGTTCTTCAGACAATTGGCACACCCACGCCAAACTCTTTGGCCGGCATTTCCGAGTCTTTGCGTTAGATGCGCGAAACCACGGCCGCTCGCCGCACGAACCGGTTTTCAATTACCACGTAATGGCGGAGGATGTGCACGAGTTCATTCAGCAACACCGCTTGGGAGCGGTGCACTTACTGGGCCATTCGATGGGGGGAAAGACTGCCATGTTCCTCGCCACGCTGTATCCCGATGCAGTCGAAAAACTTATTGTCGTCGACATTGCCCCCAAAGCTTCCTCCCCCTCTCACGATGAAATCTTTGATGCGCTTGAAGGCCTTGACCTTTCACGCTATGCGTACCGAAAGGAAATTGACGAAGCGCTATCGAAGCGCATTCCCAATTTTTTCACGCGCCAATTCGTGCTAAAGAATCTCCGCCGCAATGCCGACAATTCATTTGACTGGAAAATGAATCTTGACGCCATCCGCAAGAATCACGAAGGCATCAATGCCGCCGTGCCCAACGATCGTATCTTCAGCAAGCCGACTCTTTTCATCAAGGGTGGAAACTCCCGCTACATTTTAGAGAGCGACATTCTGGCCATACACGAAATCTTCCCTTCCGCCCGCATCGCAACAATTGCCGAGGCAGGGCATTGGGTGCATTCCGACGCGCCCGATCCGTTCGCCTCGGTCGTTCTCGACTTTCTGAAACCGTAGCCAGCGCGGAATTGCACACCGTAGAGGATTCGTTGATTCGGTAGGCAGAAATCCGTATCTTTTTCTAAAGTAGCTCAAAGCTGAATGACCTATTCGCCTGGAAACGACCAACTGAAAGACCGTGAGCAGAGCATTCTGCGACACGTCGTGCAGAACTATATTGTCACCGCCGTGCCGGTCGGATCGCGGTATATCTCCAAGCATTTTGAGCAGGGTCTCAGCGCAGCCTCCATCCGCAATGTGATGTATGATCTGGAGGAATCGGGATTCTTAACCCACCCTCATACGTCGGCCGGAAGAGTTACCACAGACAAGGGATACCGGTTTTACATCGAC
>JACRFF010000135.1 GCA_016218005.1 Ignavibacteriales bacterium | reverse complement strand
ATGATGACGATGCAGTTCGCCGTGCCGCCGCGCATCTCAGGTCCGTACGAAGGCATCCAACTGATTTCTTTGCCTTCGACCATGGCGGTGTAGGCGAGAATCTGTCCCATCGACAGCACGCCTTGTCCGCCGAATCCTGCGATGATGATTTCGTGTGCGTGTTCCATGCTCTGTTCTGTTCAGTTCTTGATTGGTCGCTTCATTTCTTGTCCCTTCACGATCACGTAGGCAATGAGCGCAAAGAGGAAGAAGATCAGCAGCATCCACGCGATGCTTTGGAGCGTGCCGATGACTGTCGAATAGATTTCCAGCACCCATCGCTCGTTGGTGAGTTCAAGCACTGTGCCGCCTTCGGATTTCGGCGTGATGTAGCGCTGCAATTCCCAGACGCGCACACCGCCGGAGATTCCGACGACGTAGAGCGCGAACATCAGATACTTGCTCCACGCTTGATGCACTTCTTCGGTGATGAGCCGTTGAAGAATAGCCGTAACCGGCTTCGCGAACATCCGCGCCACAAGCGCGCAGACTGCAAGCGCAATGACAAAGCTGACGAGAAGAAGAAGGAAGAACATAGTGCCTCCTTAGTTAAGTTGTGTGGGAACTTTGATGTCTCCCAACGGATAGAGCGGAAACATGTTCTTTTCCATCCACTCGTTGGATTCCACCGGCGTCATCTTCCAGCCGCTGGGACAATTGGAAACAATTTCAATGAAACAGGTGCCGCGATTCAGTTTTTGATACTCGAACGCTTTCTCGAACGCCTTCTTTGTTTTCCGCACTGCCGCCGCGGTGTGCACCGCTTGCCGCGTAACGTAGAACGCCCCCGGCAAGACAGAAATCATTTCGGTGATCTTCAACGGATAGCCCATCGTCGCTTGCTCGCGGCCATACGGCGACGTGGTGGTCTTCATGCCAATGAGCGTCGTCGGCGCCATCTGTCCGCCGGTCATGCCGTACACGCCGTTATTGATGAAGACGATCAGAATATTTTCGCCGCGATTGATCGTGTGCACCGTTTCCGCCGTGCCGATGGCGGCAAGATCGCCGTCGCCTTGATACGTGAAGATGAACTTGTCGGGCATAACGCGCTTCACGCCGGTCGCTACTGCGCAGGCGCGTCCGTGCGCCGCCTCTTGCATATCGATGTTCATGTAATTGTAGGCAAACACCGAGCAACCCACCGGCGCCACGCCGACGGTTCGATCCTGAATGCCCATCTCCTGCACCACTTCCATTAGAAGTCGATGCGCCACGCTGTGTCCGCACCCCGGACAGTAGTGCAGGTACGCGTCGGTCATCGTCTGCGGTTTTTCGTAAACGAGTTCCATTCCTTCGATCACTTGTGTCATAGCCGCCTCTTATGCTTGAACCGTGTGATGCTCTGCGATGAGTTCGACTTCGCGCAATACTTCTTCGGGCGAGGGAATCATGCCTCCCATCCGACCTTTGAAGTACACAGGCTTCTTGCCGTTCACCGCCAACTGGACGTCCTCCACCATTTGTCCGGCGTTCATTTCCACGACGAGAAATGCGTTCGCAATGTCGGCAAGTGTGTTGAGAATTGATTTCGGAAACGGGTACAGCGTGATGGGCCGGACAAGCCCAACACTGATGTTTTTCTCACGCGCAAGCTCCACCGTCTTTTGGCAGATGCGGGAGCTGAGACCGAACGCCACCAGAATGATGTCGGCGTCGTCGGTGTGGAAGGTTTCGAAGCGAACTTCCTTCTCGCGGATCGTGCGGTACTTTTCTTGGAGATGGAGATTGATCTGTTCCATCTTCTCCGGTTCAATATGCAACGAGGTAATAATATTGCGCTCGCGTTTTTTCGGTTTGCCAACGGTAGCCCACTCCGGTACACGATGCGGCAGCGAACCTGCCGGCGGCAACACGAGCTTCTCCATCATCTGGCCGAGCGCGCCATCGGCAAGAATCATCGCCGGATTGCGGTACGTCTCCGCCAAACGAAATCCATCGAACACGAAGTCTGCCATCTCCTGCACCGACGCCGGCGCAAGAACGATGAGATGATAATCGCCGTGCCCGCCCCCCTTGGTGGCTTGGAAATAATCACCTTGCGACGGTTGAATCGTGCCGAGACCGGGACCGCCGCGTTGAATGTTCGCCACTAAGCACGGCAATTCCGCCGCCGCGATGTACGACAATCCCTCCATCATCAAGCTGACGCCGGGGCTCGACGACGTGATCATTACTCTTCGTCCGGCCCCTGCCGCGCCGTAGACCATGTTGATGGACGCAACTTCGCTTTCGGCTTGCAGAACGATGGCGCCGCGCTTCTGTCCGTGCGCCATCAAGTATTCAAGAATTTCCGACTGCGGCGTGATCGGATATCCGAAATATGCGTGCATGCCGGCACGAAGCGCCGCCTCGGCTAACGCTTCATTCCCTTTCATGATTCTCACATCTGGCTCGTTCGCTTCCACTCGTCGTTCTCCTTTGGCTCAGGCAACTGCGGCTGCTGGTTGAATTTTTTTGGAAGTACTTTTCGGCTGGCGATACACGGTGATGGCGACATCGGGACAGACAAGTGCACAGTTCACACAGCCGGTGCACGTATCGTTCTTCAACTGAGCATATCGGTAGCCCCTCACATTCAGGCGTTCCGACATCTCAATACAATCCTGCGGACACGCAACGATACACAGCTCGCATCCTTTGCAGGTATCTTGCGCCACGATGATCGTTCCTCGAATCATGGATAGCTCCTATCAGATGAATAGAAAACCCGGTTCACTCTTTTCAAGGCGTATGCCAAACGCTGATGGGGAAATCAAACTGAAATCGTTGCGGCAAAGATTGACGACAACGGAAGGCTTGGCAGAAATGAGAAAGGATGAACTGACTTTCTTGAAAGCGGGAGCGTGTTGAACGTTTAGCCAGACTTGCAAATCAAGTGATTGGCGGAAGTGCCATCGGTCGATCCAAGATTGGAAGACGGAGTGAATCAACCCACTACCTCAGCAAATTCTTGGCAACTGCTCGCCGCTGAGCATATCCACCACGCGTAAACCGCCAATGCACGTCTTCATCACCACGGCGCTGGGATGGTCGGCAACTACTTCGGCTCTTCACTTCTCTGGAATCCCAAACCCTGTGCTTTCTCCAGGTCGTACGCCTGAATGAGTGCATAATGATTTGCCGCGTAGGTTGGGCAACCGCACGCTGCGCAAACAGCGAGCCCGACAATCTTCGTATCACTGACACCAACGCTTGCCGTTCCAAGAAGTTCTCGGACGTCGGGGGGAGTATAATGAGAAGAGGTATCGCATTGCCTCCCTCCGGAGAAAATCTGGAAGACCCAAACCATTCCGTTGCTGCTCGATCTATCGACGGGCGGCAACGAGGCAACATTACCCATGTCGCGACAAGAGAATACGAGCAGAGCGACCAACCACAGGGCGAGAGTACGTTGCGCGTTCATGTTCACCTCCGTGTTGCTGCGGCAGGAACCGACCTCCTGCTCCAAATAAATCTACGCACTCCGCACGTGAGACGCAAGCGGCACGAGCGCACTAACAAATCCTCGGTAGCTGCTCGCCGGAAAGCATATCCACCACGCGCGAACCGCCGATGCGCGTCTTCATCACCACGGCACCGGGATGGTCGGTAACTACTTCGCCAATGATTGCCGCGTCGATGCCGAGCGGATGTCGCTTCATTGCCGCAAACACTTGATTGGAGTAAGCCTGCGGGACAAAGGCGATGAGCTTCCCCTCGTTCGCCACATACAGCGGGTCGAGTCCGAGAATTTCGCACGCACCGCGCACGGCGCCTTCAATGGGAATCGTTTCTTCCCGAATCGCAATCCCGACGTGCGCACTTTCGGCAATTTCATTGAGTGTGCTTGCCACACCGCCGCGCGTCGGGTCGCGCAACACATGAATATCTTTGCAAGCCGCGAGCATCGCTTTAACTAATTCGTTGAGCGGGGCAGTATCGCTTTTCATCTCAGATTCAAACTCCAATCCTTCACGCACCGACATGATGGCAATGCCGTGCTGGGCAATCTTGCCGCTCACAAGAATCTTGTCGCCAACCCGCGCGCGTTGGGGATGAATGTTGATGCCCTCCGAAATCGTTCCAATGCCGCTGGTGTTGATAAAAATCTTGTCTCCTTTGCCTCGGTCAACCACCTTGGTATCGCCGGTGGCAAGCACGACCCCGGCGCGTTGTGCCGCCTTCTGCATGGATTGCACGATCTTCCATAATTCATCCATCGACAACCCCTCTTCAATAATGAGTCCTACGGCAAGATAGAGCGGCTTGGCGCCGCACATCGCAAGGTCGTTTACCGTGCCGTTGACCGCAAGCTCTCCGATGTTCCCTCCGGGAAAGAATATCGGGTTGATCACGTAGGAATCTGTGGAGAAGGCAAGCCGAGCGCCGTCGATCGTGAACATCGCGCCGTCGTGCATTGCCGAGAGTTGCTCGTTCGCAAATTGCGACACGAACATTTTCTGGATGAGCTGTTGAGAAAGTTTTCCGCCGCCGCCGTGGGCAAGCGACACGTGCGGGTATTCGGAAATCGGAATCGGGCAGGCAAGCCCGGTGAAATCAATTGGTGTGTCAGCCATAGTTGTCGTTCTCCAGCTACCGTGTGTGTTCTTTCACAAACACCATCATCACAAGGGCAATGGCAGTCAGAGCCATTGACACTACCAACGGCGCTAAGATAGAAACATTCTGCCATAAAAGTCCAGCCGCCAGCGATGATGGCAAAGCGCACAAGCCAATCACCATCTGGAATCCGCCAAGCGTACTTGCTTTCAGGTCGGCCGGTGCAAGTTCGGCAACCAGCGTTTTCTGCACCGGCTCCAGTGCTGCTTTGTGCAGACCGTAAAGCACGAACGCTGCTGCCACTCCCGCCAACGATTGCCATATCATTAGCGTCAAACACGTCGCTCCCCAAAAGAGAAACGCCGCCATCATCAGGCGCTTTCTGCCGACCGCATCCGAGAGCTTACCGAACGGGAATGACCCCAGTGCCGCGGCCACGGTGAACACGAGATACAAGACCGGCAATCGCGATGCTTGATAGCCGAACTGCTTTGCGTACAGCAACAAGAATGAGTAGCTGAACGAACCAAGCGCAAAGATTGCATTGACCATCAGGAAGAGATAGAAATTCCTGCTCAGATGTTTCAGCGAAATCCCCTTGAAGATCGTTGCGCGGTTTGGATGCTCGCGAATGGAAGTTAGAACGAGGATCACTCAGAGCACGGTCGGAATGGCGGCAAGAAGAAAGAGCGTTCGGTAACCCCAATCGAAGAAGACAATCGCAACCGTAATGCCGCACACCGCACCGAGGTTGTCCATTGTGCGCAACAAACCGAAGTTGCGTCCCCGATTGCCGGCAGTTGACGCTTCGGCAATCATGGCGTCGCGCGGTGAGCCGCGCATCTTCCCTGCACGGTCGAGCACGCGGAACACGATCGCCTGCGGCCACAGCGTCACGATGGCATACCCGACCCGTGAGATCGCCCCACATGCATAGCCGGCCCAGATGAAGACCTTTCTTTTCCGCAATCGGTCCGACCAATAGCCGGAGATCGCTTGCGAAATCGAAACGATGGCGTCGCCCAATCCATCGATCAGTCCAAGCGCGGCAACATTTGCCCCGAGAACGGTCGTGACGAACGTAGGCCAGAGTGGATAGATGATATCCGAGCCGAAGTCGTTGAGAAAGGAGGCTGCGGCAAATGTGCGGACAGTCCTCGTAGATTCAGAAGATGTCGTGGAGAGATTCATTTGAACTCGCAGGTTTCCTTGCGGAGAGGGGGAACTAGAAAAAACACGGACTCGCTTCTTGCCTCTCCACGCTGAAAGGGAGTTACACCCCAGACCCAATGTCGTTCATTCACCAACCACAACCCGTGTCATTTCGCCCTTGTTGGTTTGGCAAGCGCCAACGCCGTAGCTCCAGCAAGTTGTGTAATGCGTCGCGCAAGGTCCATGTTCAAATGCGAGAGCGAATCGGACGGCAGGTGATAGTAACTGTTCGACGGATAGTACGGCGTCGCTTGTCGCGGCGGAAAATTTTCGATGAACAAGACGGCAGGAATTTTCGCGTCCCAAAATGAAGCGTGATCGCTGCTTCTGCCGGGACTGAAGGGCTGCTGGCGCATTGTAAGCCCAATATTGTACGCGGCGTTCAAGTCGACTGCAAGCTGGCCGATAAACGTCGAGGTCGAATCGGCGGCAATATCGCAAAACAGCGATTGCGGATTGTAGGCGATCATGTCCAAGTTGATCATCGCCACAACTTGGTCGCCACGCGCAACCGCTCTTCCCACATAGACTGCGCTTCCCAGAAGCGAATAGCCGAGGTTATAGGCGGGGACTAATTCCTCCGCGCCAAACGCGATAAACTTCAGTGTCAACTCCGGCGATGTTTCGGAAAGCACACGCGCAATTTCCAATACTCCAGCCACGCCGCTTGCATTGTCATCAGCGCCCGGGGCGCGGATGGTAGACCACGTGGAATTCCACACGCTCGTTCCCACAAAACTTGCCGAGCAATCCAAGTGCGCGCCGACGACGACTTGCTTTTCGGGCTGCGTTGACCCTCGAAGCGTCGCAACGACATTGACAAGCGCTTTGGCATTCAACGGCGGAGTTGCGGTAGAAACAAAGAACGTGTCTAATTCAACCGACGTGAGATTAGGAATCGAACTGAACGCACGGCGCACGTACGACACGGCGCTATCGAATCCCGGCGTAAAGGCAATCCGGCTCGGCAGCCCGGCCGGCATTTGCAGTGCATCAATGTGCTTGTACACATGAGCGGCGGAAATGCTGCTGATGGCGTGCGAAATGTTTTCCGCGGACTGCGGGCCTGGCTGACTTGCCCACTCGCATCCGCCAAGTGAAACGATCATCAGCAGTGGTATGATTCTCTGAAGACTCATGGCGCAACGACTTTGCGCTTAATGTAGGATTCTTTTTCTTTCTGTCAACATCACGGCAAACCCGCGGATGCGCCGCCTGTCCGAAATCGCGAAGTGTCCCAAAGGGATGCAGACTGTGTGAAAACACATTTTTCGGGGAGGCAGGCATAGCGTTCATTTTCCTTTTCTCGTATATTACCGACGATTTCTCTACTCGCTCGAAAGCATCTCTATGCAAATCGGAATCGTTGGCCTCCCCTACTGCGGCAAATCTACCTTGTTCCAAACCATCACCAAGACACATCTTGACCCGACGGCGCTGGCAAAGACCGAAGCCCATCACGCCGTTGTCAAAGTGCCGGATGCAAGATTGGACAAGCTGGCAGCGCTCTTCAATCCGCGCAACACCGTGCACGCAACGATCGAATTCGTTGATGTGGTGGGATTGAAGAAAGGCGAAACCGGCTCGACGCAGTTCACGACCAATTTTTTGTCGAACGTCAAGACGAACGATGCGTTGGTGCACGTGGTACGATTGTTTCAGAATGAAACAGTGCCTCACCCCGACGGTTCCATCGATGCGGTGCGCGATGTTACGACGTTCGAGACAGAATTTATTCTTTCCGACCTCGCGTTGTTGGAAACACGCGTCGAGCGAATCAAAAAACAATTGCAGAAGCAGAATGACGATCTGCTGAAGCGTGAATTACCGCTCCTCGACAAGTGCAAGATGGCGCTGGAAAAAGAAACGCCGTTGCGCGAAATAGAATTCACCAAAGACGAGCTGCACACGCTCAAGACGTATCAACTCCTCACGATCAAACCGATGCTCATCGCCTTGAACTTCGACGAATCGCAACGCGGCGAGGTCGATCGTGTCATTCAGAGGATTGCGCAAACAAAAAAGGGAAAGCACACAAGCGTCGTATCGTTCTTCGGAAAGATTGAACTGGAAATGTCCGAGCTTGCCGAGGATGAAATGACGATGTTCATGGAAGAGTACGGCATCAAAGAGTCGGCATTGACAACGCTGATACGCGAAGCGTACGCCTTGCTCGGATTGCAGTCGTTCTTCACGGTGGGAGAAGATGAGTGCCGCGCGTGGACGATCAAGAAAGGCATGAACGCACAAGAAGCCGCCGGCGCAATTCACTCGGACTTCTTTGCGAAGTTCATCCGCTCGGAAGTCGTGCACTACGATCACTTCATTGAAGCTGGCGGTTCATTCGCCAAGGTAAAGGAGTCGGGACACTGGCGGTTGGAGGGAAAGGAATACATCGTGCAAGATGGCGACATCACGTCCATCCGGCACAGTTAGCGCCGGTTCCAAGAGATCGGTGTTGTATGTTCAACGCAGAGGAGCGGAGCGCGGCGGAGGGGTGTGCTACTGTTTCACGCGGCGATAGTGGAAGTACGCAGCGCACGCACCTTCGGAAGACACCATCGGCGCGCCGAGCGGTCGTTCAGGCGTACACTGATTGCCGAACGCGGAACACTCGTGCGGCTTCTTCAATCCTTGCAACACAAGTCCGGCAATGCACAGCGGTGATTCCTCCACCGTCACGGTCTGCACGTCAAACCGTTTCTCGGCGTCGAACTCCGCATACTCGTCGCTCAACCGATAACCGCTCATCGGTATTTCTCCAATGCCGCGCCACTTTCTATCGGTCGTTGTAAATACTTTCTTGATGAGTTGCTGAGCAGGAACGTTGCCTTCTTGCCGAACGGATCGAACGTACTGATTTTCCACCTCGTGCCGTTGAGATTCGAGTTGCTTCACCGTCATCAGCACGCCTTGGAGAATATCGACCGGCTCGAATCCCGTTACGACGATCGGCACGCGGTACTTCTTCGCCAGTGAAAAATATTCTTCATACCCCATCACCGTGCAGACGTGGCCGGCGGCGAGAAATCCTTGTACCAGATTGGTGTGCGATGAAAGCAATGCATCCATCGCCGGCGGCACAAGCACATGCGACGACAGCAGCGAGAAATTCTTGAGTCCTAATTGTTTGGCCTGGTAGACCGACATGGCGTTCGCCGGTGCAGTCGTCTCGAACCCGACGCCGAAGAACACGACCTGCTTATCAGGATGCTGCTGCGCAAGTTTCACGGCGTCGAGCGGCGAATAGACCATCCGCACGTTGCCGCCTTTGGCTTTCACGCTCAATAAATCGGTGGAAGAGCCGGGCACGCGCAGCATATCGCCGAACGAAGTAAAGACGACCTCGGGACGCGAAGCAATGGCGATGGCTTTATCAATGATCTCCAACGGCGTAACGCAGACCGGACAGCCGGGACCGTGCACCAGCGTTAGCTCCTTCGGAAGAAGCTCTTCAATACCGAATTTGACGATCGTGTGCGTTTGGCCGCCGCAAATTTCCATCAGTATCCATGGCTTGGTGGTAACCGCGCGTATTTCTTTCGAGAGCGCTCGTGCCGCGGCTTCGTTCCGGAATTCGTCGATGTAGCGCATGGTCTTCTCCGGCTTTTACGTTCGTACGCCGCTCTTCGACCTCTCTTCGGCGCGCAGTGTGTCAATCGTCTCGACCGCATGACGCAAGTGCGGAATGAAAATGCTTCCGCCGACGATCAACGCCACGTTAAGCGCGTCGTACAATTCCTCGTCCTTCCAGCCAAGCTCAACGCACTGCATCAGATGGTAGTCGATGCAGTCGTTGCATCGCAGAACGCACGACGCCACGAGGCCAAGCAATTCCTTCGTCTTTGAATCAAGCGCTCCGTCTTTGTAGGCGGTTGTGTCGAGATTGAAGAACCGTTTGATGCCGAGATGGTCGATTTCTGCGATGCGGCCGTTCATCGCAGTTCGGTACGTGCGGAACTCATCAAGCTTTGTGGGCATTGCTCCCTCCCTGTTTCAGCTACCACGCTCCATGGTACAGCGTGCACGACATTCTGATTTCTGTCTCATGCCTTCTGGTTTTTGCGCTTGCTTAGTTTCCATCCTCCGGCGTCTCCAGTTCGTCAAGATTCTCTCCCATCTGCTGAAGCATCTTGATCGTCTCTTGCGCTTCTTGCTCGTCCACCTTACTGATGGCAAAGCCGACGTGCACGATGACGTAGTCGCCGACCTTGATACCCGGAATCCACTCAAGGCAGACGCGTTTCTGAATGCCGCTGAAATCCACCTTCCCCATCATCGGCTGGAAGTTCTGTTCGATCTCCAACACTTTACCGGGAATTGCCAGACACATGATTTTGCTCCTTTGGTTGTTCTACTCGCGCTATTGCAACGCCGGATTCGACCAATACCTCATCCCCCACCTTTGCGTCCGGAATCAACAGAAGTGGAACGTGTACGATCGCGCCGTTGACGCTCACCTTTCCGACCCGTTCTTGACCGGACTCGCTTATCTCACGTATGGTTCCTGTCAACAAATTCATGCCAGATGCGGTTCCTGCACGGTTCGATCTTGCTGCATCAGCAATCTTTGCTGGACGGCATAGAGTTGCCCTAGTGCAATCCCGCCATCGTTCGGCGGAACTCGTTGATGCCAGTACGGCTTGAATCCGGCTGCGTGCAGGCGCGCAATTGATTCTTCCAAAAGCAGTTTGTTCTGAAAGCATCCGCCGGTAAGCACGATACGCTCTTGCCCCACCGATCTTGCGACCTCCACGATGGCATTGACGAGCGCCAGATGGAACTTTCGGGCAATGTGTGCGATGGAAGATTCGTTGTTCAGATCGCGGAGAATCGCCTTGATCATCGTTTCCCAATCAAGCATCAGCGGCGAAGCCTCGTCGAGATGGTGGAGGGGTATGGGATAAGCCTCGTCGCCAGATTCGTCGGTGGCGGCAAACTCCAGCAGCATCGCTCCCTGTCCTTCGTGCCGAAGCACGTGGCGAAGATTGATGAGCGATGCGACCGCATCAAACAAACGTCCGGCGCTGGATGTCCGCGGCGTGTTGACGTGTCGCTGCAACGCTTGCCGAAGAAGTTCAAGCTCAGAATTGGAAAACGCCTGGACGGGATGTAGTTCCTTCATCTCAAACACGTGCTTGCCAAAAAGTTCATGAAGAATTCCCAAAGCGACGCGGCGCGGTTCTTTGACTGCTTTCTCGCCGCCCGGCAACGGAAAGGTACGAAATGTCGCAACGCGGTCAAATCCATCGGCTGTCGTCAGCAGAAACTCGCCGCCCCAAACAGTGCCGTCGGTGCCGTAGCCGGTGCCATCCCACGATACGCCGAGCACGCTTCCTTCCAATTGGTTTTCCAACATGCACGAAGCAACGTGCGCATAGTGATGTTGCACGCGCCGAACTTCGACCGTGGTGTCGCAAGCAAATTTGGTGGAAAGATAATCCGGATGAAGATCGGCGGCAATGATGGAGGGCGGGGCAACATACAGTCTCTCAAAATCTGCGATGACTCGTTTGAATGCGCCAAGAGATTCCTCGGTTTCCAAGTCTCCGATGTGTTGGCTGATGAACACGTTGCCACCCACCGAAAGGGCAACGCTGTTTTTCAGGTGCGCACCGACAGCCAAGATGGATTTACCGTTAAAGTGAGAAGCAACAGGCAGCGGCGCATAGCCGCGGGCGCGGCGAAGTACAAGCTCTCGCCCTGCCGCAACACGCACTAGAGAGTCATCTACGTGGCGGATGATGGGCCGGTCGTGCACAAGAAACAGGTCGGCAATTCCGTGAAGCCGTTTGAGCGCCTCGTCGTTGTCGATACAAATCGGCTCATCGGAAAGATTGCCGCTGGTGGCAACCACCGGCGAAACAATCTCGCGCATCAACAGGTGGTGCACGGGCGTGTACGGCAACAAAGCGCCAAGATATGGATTTCCCGCAGAAACCAAATCCGCAACCCGAAAACCGAAATCCGAGATTTTCTTCCGAAGCAACACAATGGGTGATTCGGGAGAAAGCAGAAGCCGTTCTTCGAGCTCCGAGACTTCGCAGAGTGCTTTCACCGAGTCGAGCGAGGGGAACATCACTGCAAACGGTTTTTCTTCCCGGTGCTTGCGAAGACGAAGTTCACGAACGGCAACGTCGTTCGTGGCGTCGCACATCAAATGAAATCCGCCAAGACCTTTGACAGCGACGATTTTGCCGCGCTTGACGGCATCGGCGGCGTTGCGGAGAGCTTCGTCGAACTTGACAATACCGTTGCCGTACGCATCCCACAACGTCAGTTGCGGCCCGCACGCGGGACAGGCATTCGGCTGCGCATGGAATCGGCGATGAGCAGGGTCGCGGTACTCACGCTCACAATCCGGACACATTGCAAAATGCTTCATCGAGGTATGAGGCCGGTCGTACGGAAGCTCTTCGATGATGGAGAATCGCGGTCCGCAGTTGGTGCAGTTCGTGAACGGATACCGGTAGCGTCGATTGTTGCGGTCGAGGATGTCGTTCAAGCAATCGGGACACGTAGCAACATCCGGAAGGATGATTGCGGTTTTACTCCCCCCTCCATCGCTCTGACGAATCTCGAAGGATGAATACCCAACCGGGTCCAAATACGACGACTCAAGACTTTGAATGAACGCACGCGGTGGGCGATCACGGTCAACCCGAATCAGAAACGTGTCGAGCGCCGGCTTCCTTCCCTCCACTTCGATGAACACGCCCTCCGCCGTATTATTGACCCAGACGGCAAGGT
>JACRFF010000133.1 GCA_016218005.1 Ignavibacteriales bacterium | reverse complement strand
GTTGCATCGCGCGACCCGCAAGGCGAGTACGCCGACAATGCAATGTTCGATGCCGGAGCGATCTTGTATGAACGCCGGAAGTACGATGAGGCGCGCACTCGTTTTGTGAACGTCGCAGAACAGTATTCCAAAGGAGATCGAGCCGGCGAAGCACGTCGGATGGTGGGCGAATGTTTGCTGCAACTCCAGCAATTCAGCGATGCGGCAACGTGGTTCGACCGCGCATTCACCGATACGACGTTAAGCTTCGATTCAAAAGTTGCCGTTGCGTTCCAGCGGGGTTTGGCTCGATTCAAAGCACACGACTACAGTGGCGCCATCGAACGGTTCAGCGCATTTCTCGAAGTCTATCCCCAGCACCCCCAATCTATCGACGCATCGTTCTGGCGCGCTGAGGCGCTCTACCGAACGGGAAAGGTTGAGCAAGCAGAGAAGGATTACCAGTCCGTGCTGGCGAGCGGGAATACAAACCGTGAGCAAGCATTGTACGGACTTGCGTGGTCGAGGTACAAGCAAAATAATTTCAACGGAGCGATCGAAGGTTTTGAGAAACTTGTCGCGGAATTCCCGAAGAGTTCCCTTGTGTTCGATGCGCGCTTGCGTTTGGCAGATGCGTACTTCACGCTGAAAGATTTTCGGAAAGCTGCCGCAAGCTATCGCACGGTGGCGCGGCTCAATCCCGGCAATCCGGCCATCGACTACGCATACTATCAACTGGGACAAAGTCTGTATCGGGCGGGAGAAATTTCGGAGGCGCTGAAGGCATTCGACGAACTCACGCAGACATTTCCAAACTCTACCTATGCCGACGATGCCCAGTATGCGCAAGGATGGGTCAACTTTCAGAGGAAGTCCTACAACGAAGCGATCAAAGAATTCCAAATCACGATCCGCAAGTATCCATCCAGCGAACTCGCGCCGCGGGCGCTCTATAGTCTTGGCGACGCCTACTACAACTTGAAGCAATACGTCGCCGCGGAAAAATCGTACCGCGAAGTGTTGCGCCAATATCCCGAAAGCGATTATACCGCGGATGCGATCACGGGCATTCAGTATTGCCTCGTGGCGCAAGGCAAAGAGCAGGAAGCGGTGCAGGTGATCGATGAATTCGTGTGGGAATCCTCCGCAAGGAGTCCTTCGGACATCCCTTCGGGAAAAGATCATCCGAAGTCGAGAGTGGTGGAAGACCTGACGCTGAGGAAAGCGGAATTGTTGTATCAGCAAGGCAAGGTGCTTGAGGCGTCGAAAGAATACCGTGCGATTGCGGAAAGGTTTGCTTCATCAACGAATGCTGCGGTGGCCCTCTATTGGTTAGGCAAGTGTTACGCAGCGTTGGATAACGCCAACGAAGCGGCGCTCACATTTGAAAAAGCATCGTTGCACGCCGCCGTGCAGCCGAGCATCAAGTTCAACGCATTGACCGAAGCCGCCCGTATCAACGCGGCGCAAAAAAAATTCACTAAAGCTCTTGGTCTCTTGACAAGAGTTGAGAAAGAACTTGACGACCCGGCGATGCGCGCTCAAGCGGGAATCCAAAAAGGGGAAGTGGCTTTGGCGATGAACAACGCGCCCGAAGCCCGGCTCCAATTTGAATCGGTGGTGCACAGCTATCCGGCAGTCCCGTCAACCGACGCGGCACGCGTTGCGCTCGGGACATTGATGTTAGGAACAGCCGAGGCCGACGATGCGCAAAAGTTGTTCCAGCAAGTTGCAACGAATCGCACGGATGAACTTGGAGCAGAAGCGCAATACTTGAGCGGGAAGTTGTGGCGCGTGAAGAAAGACTTCAAGCAAGCGGAAAAGGAATTGTTGAAAGTGCGGTATGTTTTTTCTTCGTTCGAGCGGTGGGTGGCGGTGGCAACTCTCGAACTCGGCTTTGTGTACGAGGAAGCCGGCGATGTTGCAAAGGCCAAAGAAAGTTACCAATCGTTTCTTCGAGCGAGCAAGGATGGAGCGCTGGCCCGCCAGACATCGGTCGGGCTGGTTGAGGAAGCACAGCGTCGCCTGAAAGGATTGGAATCGAAGTGAGGGTTACGACGGCGACGGCGAGTTGTCCTTTGGTTGTGCTTGTGGTGATGGTGCACGTATGCGCAGGCCAAGAAGTTGGAAAGAAAGCGCCGGAGCCAAGGCGCACCGAAGTTTTGCCGACTTCCACGCGGCAAGAACTTCCAACGTTCGATGTTCCCAAGTTTGTTATCACGGGCAACGATGTGTACGATCTTCCTGTGCATAACAAATTGGACATGGAACCGGTTGCCGACATCCTCCGCTCTTCAAGCTTGCTTCAAGCCGGTATGATGCGAGATCGCGAAACCTTGGAACTGGCGAACCGGCGAAGGGAAAGATTGACGCGATCGAACCTCGAACCACTGAACGGACGCATTTCCGCAGGCGTGGGCACATTTTTCACTCCCGCGGTCGACGTACGCCTCGGACAAGTGTTCGACCGGGCGCATTACTCCGTTGGTGCGGCGTACGATCGTACCAATGGTTTTGATGCGCACACGGAGCGTTCCGCCGGCAGCATTGCTGCATCTGGTGCAACCGTTCTTTCAATGGGAAACTCTTTTTTCAACGACGCCGAGCTTCGCGGAAACATCGGCTATCACTCGTCGACGTATCGGTTTTATGGTTCAGCGGTACCGGCCATTGAGCGTACGGTGAACGCGTTCAAAGTGTCCGGAGATGTCGCAGGCAACGCAAGAAGCACACCGTGGAATTTTGGAATGGGATTGCGGGCATTTTCGGTTGCAGATTCGTCGGCCAATGTATCGGAAACGGAATTCAATGTCACAGCGTCAATTCGCGTGAATCAATTCAACATACCGTGGGAAATGTTTGCGCGCTTGCATG
>JACRFF010000140.1 GCA_016218005.1 Ignavibacteriales bacterium | reverse complement strand
GAGGGGTCGCAACAACGGCAAAACCAACTGTCCATACCCACCGCCAAAGGCGGTGGGTTTCTATGTCCGACTGAGACAATGAACCACGTGCATAGCTTATGAGCGCAAATACCAGTCGTAGGTTTTTCGCAAGCCTTCTTCAAGGCTCGTCGAGGCTTTCCATCCCAAACGATTGAGATGTGTTACGTCCAACAATTTTTGGGGCGTGCCGTCCAGCCTGGAGGAATCATAAACAATGTCGCCTTTGAAATTGACCACCGTTCGCACCAATTGAGCGAGTTGGGAAATCTGGAGATCGATGCCGGTGCCGATGCTCACAAACTCGCCAATCTCACTGGCGTGGTGTTTTTGCATTAAGAATACCAGCGCATCAGCAAGGTCGTCCACATATAAGAACTCCCTGAACGGTTGTCCGCTTCCCCAAAGTGCAACGGTGTTCGCGGTAATTCCGAGTGGACCCAGAGCGGCAACAATATCCGTATCGCTCTTCTGGTGTAATTGTAGACCAAACCCAACGGTGCGCTTGCGTATGTCTTCCCGAATGGAATCGAATTGTTGTTCGTGAAGCAATTGCGCGAGATGGAATTTGCGAATCAGCGCCGGCAGCACGTGCGATTTTTCTAGGTCATAATTATCTCTCGGACCATACAGGTTTGTCGGCATTGCAGAAAGATAGTCGGTTCCGTATTGCTCATTGTAGTAACGGCACAACTTAATGGCGGCGATCTTCGCGATTGCGTACGGTTCGTTCGTTGTTTCTAACGGCCCGGTTAAAAGCGAAGATTCTTTCAACGGCTGCGGAGCCATTCTTGGGAAAATGCACGATGACCCAAGGTTGAGCAACTTTTTCACACCGTTTCTATACGCCGCTTCAATGACGTTCGTAGCAATGCTCAGGTTGTCGTAAATAAACTCCGCCTTGTAGGTGCTGTTCGCAAGAATTCCACCGACCTTTGCCGCACCGAGAAATACATAGTCCGGTTTGTTCTTGAAAAAGAAAGCCTCAACATCCGCTTGCCGTCGCAAATCGAGTTCCTGATGAGATGCAGTCAGCAGATTTGAATACCCTTGCTCACGAAGCTTTCGCATCAACGCCGAACCTACCATGCCATTATGACCTGCCACAAAAATCTTGCCTGCTGATTCCACTCCGTTCACCTTTAAACGATAGTTTTTTCGGTTTTCATTTTCGTCGTAGACTTCAATGCAAATTGTCAACCAACGTAACCTTCCATCGCGGATACCACGCTCGCATTGCGCGCGTTGGCGATAAAGTCACGAAGTTTGTCGGGATCTTTCTTGCCGGGGCTCGATTCTACCCCCGCATTCACTTCCACACCATACGGCTGAACAAATTGCACCGCCGCCGCAACGTTGTTGGGATCCAAACCACCGGAAAGAATCACGCGGCCATATTCCTTTGCCTTGACCGCAACATTCCAATGAAACAACCCTGCACCCTCGCCGAAACTTCCCTCCGACAGTGCATCGAGGAGGAACGCATCAACGACAAAGTTCTTCATCCTCTCCACCTCGAATGCCGGATGGACACGAAACGCTTTGATGACGCTTATGTCGTAACTTACAAGGTCATCCGGACCTTCGGTGCCATACAACTGCACGGCGCTCAAATTTGCGTGGCGTGCTACGTCAAGAATATAGCGCTGAGACGCATTCACAAAGAGACCGATCTTTGAGACAAACTCAGGCAAGTGCGACCCGATGTTTGCAGCATGCTCGGGGGAAACATATCTTGAATCGTGCTCAAAGAAGGTGAAACCGACCGCGTGCGCACCCAGCTTCACCGTGAGACGCGCATCGTGAAGATTCGTAATACCCGACACGTAAAGAAATAATTCTGGCATAGCGTTAGGCAGATAGATTCGTTGGCGCTATTCGCTTCACTTTGACTTGACGAATGCGGCGCGCACTCTTGCTCGCAACAATAAAGCTCAGCCCTTCGGCAAGAAATTCATCACCGATATCCGGCAATTTCCCAAAGGACTTTTGGAGATATCCGGCAAGCGTTTCATAGTCGGACAGTTCAGGTATGCTCGCTGCAAACTGCTGATTGAAATCGCCGATGCTGAGCGCCGCATCCACAAGAACTGATCCGTCGCTCGTATGCTCAAATGTGCGATGGACTTCATCGTACTCATCGAGGATTTCACCGACAATTTCTTCGATTATATCTTCCATCGTCACCAACCCCTCGGTCTGGCCGAATTCGTCGATGACAATGCCTAAGTGAACCTTGTGCAGCTGAAATTCACGAAGCAGCACGCTGATTTTTTTTGATTCGGGCACAAGATAGGCAGGCCGAATAATATCCTGCAGAATAATCAAATCGCGATGCTCCATGATACTCAGCAGGTCTTTCGTGTAGACAACGCCAACGATAGTGTCGATCGTTCCGCGAAAGACCGGCAATCGAGAATAGCCTTGCTCGATCACGCGCGCCACAATCGCATCGCGCGGAAGCGCAATATCCAGCGCCACGATGTCGGGACGCGGCACCATGATTTCCTTAGCAGTAATATCGGAAAATTCAAGAATGCTCTTGAGCAGTTCGTGCTCGGTTTTGCCGATGGCTCCGCTCTTCGTGCCCGCATCGATCACACGCTTGAGCTCTTCTTCAGATACTTCCGCGTGCAACAAGCGCGACTTGATAAGTAGTTCTTTGAATATGGTCTTCGGAGATTTCAACCGATTGTTTTTCTCTAGCAGGGTGTTGAAAAACCCTCATTGAATGAAAGATGAACCGCCAAGACGCCAAGAACGCGCTTGCGCGCCGAAGCGCTTCAGCGCGCAGGCGCGAAGAAAAATTGTGAAATGAGAAAGAAACATAAGCCCTACTTTCAT
>JACRFF010000134.1 GCA_016218005.1 Ignavibacteriales bacterium | reverse complement strand
GGTACCGCGTTGACAAATCCATGTGTGCTCTCCCTTGTTTTGGGATTTTGAGAACGTCAGGTGGAAATTTTTGAATAATCCAGTGCCGCCAATTGTTCCAGATAAGACCATTGTTGGTGGATTTCCGTCTGTGCCGCCGCTATCAGAACCTTTTCCCTGTCCGGGTCTGTTTTTTCCAGCATTTTGAAGCGGGTTTCCATGCGCGCAAAATCCTTGAATTTGGTTTTGGGCGCTTTGGAGTCGAGTTTTAAAGGGTTTTCCCTACGGGCAATCGCCTCGGGATTGTAACGGTACAGGGGCCAGAAACCACAGTCAACGGCGGCTTTCTGGTGTTGCATGCCGATCGACATATTGATCCCGTGCGCAATGCATTGGCTGTATGCGATGATGAGCGACGGACCTGGGTAGGCTTCGGCCTCCTGAAAGGCCTTGACCGTCTGCAAATCCCGGTAACCCATGGCGATCTGGGCGACATAGACATGACCATAGGACATGGCGAGAAAACCCAGGTTTTTCTTGGGGATGTCTTTTCCGTTGGTGGCAAATTTGGCGACGGCGCCCAACGGCGTGCCCTTGGACATCTGTCCGCCCGTATTGGAGTACACCATGGTGTCGAGAACCAGCACGTTGACGTTCTCCCCCGACGCAAGCACATGATCCAATCCTCCAAAACCAATATCGTAGGCCCATCCGTCCCCGCCAACGATCCAGGTGGATTTGTCCACAAGGTAATCGGCATGTTCCAGGAAGTCATTGTTGAATTTATTTTCCCGGAGAAACTTTTTTAGCTCATCAACGCGCACACGCTGAAGCTGAATATCGTTTTCAGTTTTTTGCGGAGCTGTCAGGATTGCCCTGACACGGTCGTCGCCGTATTTTGACGCAATATTTTTGAGCAGGTTTTGCGCCATCATCTTGCGCTGAGCCACTGCCAGCCGGATGCCAAGGCCAAACTCCGCGTTGTCTTCAAAAAGCGAGTTGGCCCAGGCAGGGCCTCTTCCCTCAGCGTTCACAGTCCAGGGGGTGGTGGGCAGGTTGCCGCCGTAAATAGAGGAACACCCGGTGGCGTTGGCGATCAACAACCGGTCGCCAAACAACTGGCTGAGCAGTTTCACGTAGGGTGTTTCACCGCAACCGGCGCAGGCGCCTGAGTATTCAAACAAGGGCTTCAAGAACTGCGTCCCCTTGACCGTGTCTACGGCGACACCGGAACGCGCAGGGTCTGGCAGATCGAGGAAAAAGGCGTAGTTTTCCTTCTCCTTTTTGACGTGGTCCCGGTGCGATTCCATGTTGATCGCTTTGTACTTGGGTTGGCTCTTGTTTTTCGCCGGGCACACGTCCACGCAGACGCCGCATCCCGTGCAGTCTTCCGGCGCCACCTGCACGGTGTATTTCATCCCGGCATATTCGTTGCCGCCGTAATCGACGGACTTGAAAGAGGATGGCGCGTCTTTCAGGCGCCCCGGTTCGAAGACGTTGACGCGGATGGCCGCGTGGGGGCAGACCAGGGCGCACTTGTTGCACTGAATGCATACCTCGCTGTCCCAGATGGGAATGGTTTGGGCGATGTTGCGTTTTTCCCACTGGGTGGTGCCGGTGGGCCAGGTACCGTCAGGCGGAAAGGCGCTGACTGGCAAGCTGTCCCCTTTGCCAGCAATTATTATGGCCGTTACCCGTTTTACGAAATCCGGGGCGTGTTCGGGTATCGGCGGCTGGGGGAAACGGTTCCCGGCAACCCCCGGTATGCTCACTTCAAACAGGTTGGCCAGTGTTTGATCGACGGCCTGATAGTTTGTTTCGACAACATTCTGGCCTTTGCTTCCATAAGTTTTCTCAATGGTCTTTTTGATATGGGCGATGGCTTCCGTCCGGGGCAGTACTCCGGAGATGGCAAAGAAACAGGTTTGCATGATCGTGTTGATCCGAACACCCATCTTGGTTTCCGCCGCGACTTTATAGGCGTCGATGACATAAAACTTGAGGCGCTTGGCGATGATCTGGCTTTGAACATTGGCGGGCAGATGTTGCCAGATGGTATTTTTGTCATAGGGCGCGTTGAGCAGAAAAATGCCGCCAGGCACTATTTTTTCCAGAACCTCAAACTGCTCCATCAGTGGAAACTGGTGGCATCCCACAAAGTTCGCGGACTCGATCAGATAACTGGACCGAATGGGTTTGGAACCAAACCGCAAATGGGAAATGGTCACCGACCCGGACTTCTTGGAGTCGTAAACAAAATAACCCTGGGCGTAATTTTCCGTTTCCTCGCCAATGATTTTGTTTGAGTTTTTATTGGCCCCGACAGTGACATCGTGTTCGTATGAGTTTATTTTTGGGAAATAGTGT
>JACRFF010000137.1 GCA_016218005.1 Ignavibacteriales bacterium | reverse complement strand
TTCGATCTTACTGATATGGAACGATGGTGGTGAGCGGCCGATCCGGGCTGGGTGACCGGTCTCTCATATATCGTCTATGGTCCGATGATCATGGGGGCAACGTCATTCATGTATGAAGGAGCGCCGACCTTTCCGTACCCCAACCGATGGTGGTCGATGATCGAAAAATATGGCATCAACATTCTCTACACTGCGCCTACTGCTATTCGCGGTTTGATGCGATTTGGGGAAGCGTGGCCGAACCGGCACGACCTCTCGACGCTGAGAATTCTCGGTTCAGTCGGCGAACCGATCAATCCGGAAGCGTGGAAATGGTATCACCGCGTCATCGGCAAGAACCGTTGCCCCATTATGGATACGGGGTGGCAAACAGAAACCGGAATGTTCATGATTGCGCCGATGCCTTCCGTTGCGCTGAAGCCGGGGTCGGGAACGCGCCCGTTCCCTGGGTTGAAAATGGACATCTTGAATGAAGATGGAAAGTCGGTCGGACCGAATGAAGAAGGTTTTCTTGTCATCAAGAATCCTTGGCCTGCAATGCTGCGAACTCTGTATAACGACCCCGACCGCTACGTTCAGCAATACTGGAGCAAGTACCCCGGCATGTATATGACGGGCGATTCAGCCCGGCGCGATGAAGATGGATACTATTGGATCATCGGCCGCGTCGATGACGTCATCAAAGTTTCCGGTTATCGGCTCGGCACGGCGGAAATTGAAAGCGCACTCGTCAGCCATCAAGCAGTTGCGGAAGCCGCCGCCATCGGATTGCCGCACGACATCAAAGGGAATGCCATCCACGCGTACGTGATTCTCAAAGCAGGCCAACAAAAGCACGACCATCTGGTAGACGAACTTCGGAATCACGTTGCCCACGAGCTTGGCCCGATTGCGAAGCCGGAGAAAATAGAGATCGTCGATTCGCTTCCTAAGACACGCAGCGGGAAAATTATGCGCCGCGTGTTGAAAGCGCGAGCGCTTGGTCAAGACCCGGGAAATCTTTCGACCCTCGAGGAATAATGTGCGGAAGATTTACGTTGTTGATTCTCACACCGGCGGCAAACAACGACCCCTCCTTATTTCATCAAATTGAATATATCGTGCGGTGTCATTACCTTAAGCCATCGATGATCAATCTGAACAAGATATTTCCCTGGCTGTCAATCCGAAACAAACTCCTCATCGCTTTCGCCGCCCTCTCCATCTTGCCCCTACTGTTTGTCGGTGTTTACAGCATTTTCTCGAATGTCCGGATGATGAAAAAGGTCGCCCTTGAAAAACTTACCGTCGATGTGCAAACGATAAGAGAAAAAACAGCCAACCTTCTTGAAAACATCTCTTCCGACCTGCGGGTGCTAAAAAATTCTTCGCCCCTTGAGGCCTGGATACTCAAAGAAGGAACAACTGCGCGTTCAACACAGAGCGAGCTTCAGCAGATGAACAAGGAAGTCCTGGCTTTTGCAAAGACGAAAGGCATTTATTATCAGTTTCGATTGATCGGTCGGAATGGCGACGAGCTCCTTCGCGTCGAATGCATCAACCCCAACGATTCTGCAAAGGCGTATCGAATCGTTCCGCAACCAGAGCTTCGTCAAGGTCGTGAGTCGTACTATTTTTTGATGATACAAAGCGTAGGCCATAATCAAGTGACACTCGCTCCGGCTGAACTCCTCTACAAAACCGGGGAACGAATCCCCGTAATGAGTTTCGCCATGCCGTTGGCGGGCGAACGCGGTATCGTCGGAATCCTGATTGCGAATGTATTTGAAAAAGAATTCATTCGAGTCATCGAGAGCAAAAAGCAATTTGAGCCGAGCCGCAAGATTATCCTCACGACAGGGGATGGACATTATCTGTACCATTCGGAGAAGAAAAAGGATTGGAATCGCCTCCTGGCGTCGAGAGAAGAAGATAATCTTCAACGGGATTATTCGCCCTTCGTTGCCGCGTCCACCCTCTCGGGAAGCGAGGGCACGATAACGGAAGGTGCTGATGAAGTTATCTCCTATGCTCCACTGTTCCCGCAAAGCGACCTGTCGGGAAAACCGGAAGCGACTCCTGCCTTTTCGGTCCCCGTGTTTGTTATCGAAAGCGTACCAGAGAGTGCAATCATGGGACCCGTGCGCTCTTCAGCACTGACATTCATCGGCTTTCTGGTTCTGTTTCTGGGAAGCGCCATAGGATTGGGATTGGTTGCAACTCGACAATTTACGAGACCGATCGCCCAGGTACAGAGAGGAGCGGAAATTATTGCCAAAGGCAGCTACGGGCATAGATTGCACGTTGAGACGCATGATGAGATTGAAAAACTTGCCGATCAGTTCAACGTAATGGCCTCCTCCCTTGAAGCTCACGAAAAGGAGATTCAACAACATCGAAACAGGCTTGAAGAAATGGTGGAACGGCGCACGCGCGAGCTTCTCGAGGAAAAAACAAAGCTGCAAGCGCTGCTCGACAATGTGCCCAGCGCATTTGTCCTTCTCGATAAAGACTTTCGGATACAAACGGTGAGTGCCGCATTCGCAAGCCTTACCGGCTATGCACTCTCCGACGTTAAGGATAAGGATTGTGGAATGATTTTCCAGGACGGAGATGTTTGCAAAGAATGTCTTTGTCGGAAGGCAGTACAGGAAGGAATGATCGAAAGCCGCGTCGAACACATGGTCGACCGTGCCAGGGGCGAACGATTTATTGAACGAATTGCCATCCCTATGAAAGAGAATGGAAAGGTCGGATCCGTTCTTCAGATCATCACGGATGTCACCAAGCGAAAACGACTTGAGCAGGAGCTCGTGCATACGGAGAAGTTGACTGCGGCGGGCGAAATGTCGTCTATTATTGCGCACGAATTCCGTAATTCTCTTACTTCCATAAAAATGATCTTGCAGCTTCTCGCTGAATCGAGCCGTATCAGCCGCCCCGAAAAAAAATCGCTCGGTGTAGCACTTGATTCAATGCGTCATATGGAGGGAATCGTCATCGAATTGCTCGACTTTGCCCGGCCTAAACAGATGCAAATGACGGAGGGGAATCTCAACGAAATCGTACGTGAGAGTTTGGAGTTCGTTACGCCGCATCTGAAGGAAAAGCGGGTCGAGGTAACGGTGAAGCTCGAGCCTCGTGCGGTTATCCTGAAACTCGACGCGTCTCGTATGAAAGAAGCAACCATCAATATTTTGTTGAATGCCATTCAAGCGATCGACACGCCCTCTCTCTTCAAGAAGCGCGGAAGAATCTCCGTAGCAACGAAAATGACCTACCTTCAAGAGACTCTGCGAGAACTTGCTTTTACCAAAGAATTTGAACAGGAAGGATTGGGAAACCGTGAACCGGAAATTATCATTAAGAAAGGGACAGCATGTGCGCTCGTCGAGATCGGCGACACAGGCTGTGGTATTGAAAAAGATCAGGAACAACGAATTTTTGACCCCTTCTATACGACAAAAACAAACGGGACGGGACTTGGGCTGCCATTGGTGAAGAGAACGGTGAACGCTCACAGGGGTGCCGTCAAGGTCGAAAGCGTGAAGGGGAAAGGAACAACGTTTAGAATCTATCTCCCACTCCATCATGACACCTAAGAAGAGGG
>JACRFF010000136.1 GCA_016218005.1 Ignavibacteriales bacterium | reverse complement strand
GGTCGCACAATTCCTCTCGTCGTAACAAATGCCACCACGGCGCCCACGGCAATGCCCAGGCCGAGCAAGAGGTAGAGCATGGTTGCTAAAAACGAGGTTTCGTGCGTTGCTAATTCACTATCTGACTTTACCAATTCACGCTGGTAGGAAACCATTTTTTGCAGGCGCTCTTTAATGGCAAACGCCGTCGGAGCGGCTTTGGAACCCAGCCACTCCTTTGCAGTCTTTGAGTCAGACTTACTGATAGCCTCGATCTCCTCCTGAGCTTTTTGAAATTGCGGTACCAGCTCCGAGATTTCCCGGAACCGCTGTTTGTTTGCTTCGCTCGTCCAGTTGCGGGAAAGTTCCTGCAACTGCTTCATCGCTGGAAAGATGGCAACATCCCACGCATTGCGTCGCTCGTCTTTGAACTTATCGTTTCCCAAAAGCATGTAGCCGCGCAAACCCGCCAGTGATTGGTTAACGCCGCTCAAGAGATTCAACCCCGCGTCTGCGGTCGGCACCCGAACTTCAATGATCCTATCGTTGATCGTCTTGACTTGATTGACTTGATTCATCGTCATCAGCACGACCACCACTAAAACCGCAACTACGGCAGTAAATCCTACTCCAATTTTTCTGCCGAGGCTTTTCGTAACAACACTGAACCCGATCATACCCTGTCTCCTTATGATAATGATGAGAAAGAAAATTCCCCCCACTCCACCAATCCCCCACTTCCAATAGTTATCGTCGCTCGATCCACCTTGCTGTGTGGACGTTACAGATGAAGCCGTAGACTCAAACGTTTGCATTGCAGATGAGGCCGGCACCGAAGAAGAAACCGAGGCGTCTTCCGAACGGTCGACTGATGGGGATGCCTCCGGTTTGGGTTTCACCGATGCAACCGTTTTCTTTTCGGCCCGTCTCGCCTCCGGCTCGCCGAGGCGGGCCCGTCGCGCAGCCTTTGTTGCCGGGACAAGATTTGCCGGTTTTTCCATCGCCCGCAATAGCCTCTCCCGCGTGGAAAGTTGCTGCTCGGATGAATTATCCTGAGCGCATACTCCCACAGAGAGAGCGACAGCCGCCGCCACGACCAAGAAAACTTTGTTGCGAAAGATTTGATTGTTCATCTGCGTTCTCCCCTAAAAGTTCACAGAAGTCATGATACACGACCAGTATGAATTGGAACCGCCTTTGACGATCTTGACAACGTCGCCGGGAAAGAACGTCGAAAGGCCAAACACAAAGGAAACGTTTGGATTGTATTTCAAAGTCGTCGTGAAGTCGATTTCATCACCGAGCGCTTGCTTGGCGGCGGTTTGGCCGGGCGCAATTGTAAGCGCAGCGGAACGGTCAAGCGAGAAGTGGTGGAAATCGAGCGCGACACCGAGATTCGACAAGACGTTCACGCCGCAGGAAAACGTCAGGAACGAAAGCCCGTAGTCCGGTAGAATGCCGGGAAAATAATCCATGTAGCCATAGAACTTGTGATTGGTGCCGAACAAGAGATTGAACGTTCGGACCGTGTTGTCGGTTTTATCATCATCGCCGGAGAGGACGGTGTAGCGGATGGCAACGCGCGGCTTGCCATCGATATCAAACGTATATCCGCCGCTTCCTGAAAAGAGATAAGCGCTGATCGACGCGCGGGCAGCCGTATCAGAAAGAGCCGTGGCCCCCCCTTGGCTTGCCGCTTCAAATTCGTAGTCTGCCTGGCCTACCTTGCCGCGCGCAAGCACACCAGCGGTCGAGCGCTGAAGCTTCTTCAACGTCGCATCCGGTCCGCCGCGCACTTCATCCGTGTTGTCGTCGAACAATACAAACGCATCCACGAGGTGCGGCGCGAAGAATTTCCACGTGCTGTAGAGGCCGCGAAAGTTTTGGGAGACGATGGTGGCCTGCGAACCGACCAGCTTGGAGGCGAAAATGTCCGCATCAACACTGCCGGACTTGTACGAAAGCACTCCGGCGTCGAAGGCGCGGCCGATATTACCCCAACCTGCGGCGCCCATTAATCGCTCGTTACCGTAGGACAATTCCTGCCTTCCAATCTTTATGCTCACCGGCGACGAGAAAAGATTGCTCACCGTAAAAAATGCTTGGTGGAAGTCCACCGCCTTTGCGGTTCCATCTAATGTGCCGAGGGCAAGCGCGGAATTCCCTCCGCCAAAGAGCCGGGAATCCTGCACTTGTACGAACACGGCAACATCCTGGGTCGGCTTCAAGTTGATGTTGACCCTCGTTCGC
>JACRFF010000132.1 GCA_016218005.1 Ignavibacteriales bacterium | reverse complement strand
GTGCATCAATGGCGGTGAGCCTGAAAGTAATTCCGATTCCGCCGCAGTGCTGAGAAAATCATACGCACGTGCAATGGCGTTGGGGTATTCTTCTCCTCCCGGTTTGAAGTATTTGAGAAAGACCAAAGTCCGCCGAACAAGCTCTCGGAGGTCTTTGGAAGGCTGAGAGCCGTGCTCGTGTTCGGCTTCCAGAGACTTGAGCGCAGCGAGACCGTGGTACAATCCACGCGCAACCGGATTCAGAACGACAAGTTCCGCATCGCCAAACGTGTTATGTTCTTTTTTTCTTCCAGCGTACGCTTGGATGGCTAATACAAATTCTTGATTTGCTTTCGCCTTTTCCGCCAGTAAAACTTCTTGATGATTGGCATCAAGACCGTGGTATGCGTGTCCGTTGACATAAAGCAAGGCTTCGGGGAAGTCCAGAAGGAGCGCAAGATGCTGGCCCGCAAGCTCTGGCGGTACCACGATCTTGGTTCGGAACCAAAACGTGCGGCCGAATTTTCCCCATTCAAAAGGGACGCGAATCGAGACCCACGAGCTATCCTTAAACTTGGGTAAATGTGCCCCCGGCAAATCGCCTTCCTTCATTTTCCAATCAGAAATGGAGATTCGCTTCGGATGGACAGCGTCTTTGACGTGGGGGAGGATCTGATCGAGCAATTCTATTGCCATCGATATGTAACTCCAAATTCCAGAAAAAGGTGTGTGAAAATAGATATTCTTGGAAGAAGACGCAATAGCAAATTCTGCGTGTTTCCGCGCCCGACGGGCATTGCAAATTCGGGGCTGTACAGCTACATTAGTTCCGCTTTGTGCCTTCGATTTGACGTATTGGGGAATGTCGAGCGTATTGTCTTAAAGTCTTTCAAAACCCAACAACTCATCCAACCCACATGAAACCCTATCGAATCTTTCTCTTTCTCGCTTTTGCCATTATCGTTGCGGTGTACTTGTTTCTCGAATTCATTCCGCAAAAAGCCGACACAATTTTTGTCAATGCCAATATCCGTACGATGGACGCCAAGACTCCATCGGCTCAGGCAATGGCGGTTCGGGGTGATCGAATCGTTGGCATCGGAACCAACGATGACGTGCGGCGGAAATTTCGTTCCTCCTCCGTAGTAGACCTTGAAAAGAGAACGGTCTTTCCAGGATTGATCGACGCGCACGCGCACCTCCTCTCGCTTGGTCTTGCTCGGATGACCGTAGACTTGTTAGGTGCACGAACGGAAGAAGAGGCGGCATCGAGAGCCAAGGAAAAGATTGCCAATTCCGCTCCGGGGCAATGGATTCGTGGGAGAGGTTGGGACCAAAATCCATGGCCTGGAAAGAAATTTCCTTCGCATCGAAGTCTTGACAAGTTCTCGAAGAACAATCCCATCGTGTTCTCGCGCGTTGACGGCCACGCTCTCTGGGTGAACAGCCGAGCAATGGAGATGGCGGGAGTTACCAAAGACACGAAGGAACCCGAAGGTGGAAAAATTATTCGAGACGGTCGGGGCTATCCCACAGGAGTCTTTGTTGACAATGCAAAGGAATTGATCACGCAGGTTATTCCGCTTCTATCGGAGTCGGAAGCTCGTGAAGCCGTGTCGATTGCCTCCCAAGAATGTCTCGGACTCGGATTGACGACGGTGCACGACATGGGTGTGGATACTTTTGAAATAGCTCTTTACAAGAAGATGATCGACACTGGGGAATTAAATCTCAGAATCTATGCCGCCATTGGCGGGGCTGGGGAAACGTGGAACGAATACAAGATGTCGGGTCCTCTGGTGGGGTACGGAAGGAATCATCTGACGGTCAGAGCCATGAAACTGTATGTCGACGGTGCGCTCGGATCGCGCGGCGCAGCCCTCATTGAGCCGTACAGTGATGACCCGACAAATCGTGG
Organism: Ignavibacteriales bacterium; assembly: GCA_016218005.1. Taxonomy (GTDB): domain Bacteria; phylum Bacteroidota; class Ignavibacteria; order UBA10030; family UBA10030; genus JACRFF01. The sequence continues at coordinate 1,833 of JACRFF010000132.1, read as the reverse complement.
ATTGACCGTTACCTCCGAAAAGGAATTTCAATCGTTAACCGATGAAGCGCTTGCTCACGGTTTTCAGGTATGCACACACGCAATTGGCGACCGGGGAAATCATATGGCGTTGGATGCCTATGAGAAGGCGATGCGCGTGTTCAAGCATTCGGACCTGCGCCTCAGAGTCGAGCATGCGCAAGTACTTTCGCCGGAAGATATTCCGCGATTTAGACGACTCGAAGTTATTCCAAGCATGCAGCCAACCCACTGCACGTCGGATATGTATTGGGCAGAGGCGCGTTTAGGTTCCAAGAGAGTACGGGGCGCGTATGCGTGGCGTTCACTGCGGAATACTGGCGTCATCATTCCCGGCGGCTCAGATTTTCCGGTAGAACAACCCAATCCCATACTGGGCATCTATGCCGCTTGCACACGGCAAGATTTGCAGGGCAAGCCGCGCAACGCATCTGACGCGGCACAACAGTTCCAGTTATCTCCCGATGGAATAGCCGACTCAACCGATTTTGAAGGCGGCTGGTATGTGAAGGAGCGAATGACGCGCGACGAAGCTCTGAGCAGCTTTACAACGTGGGCGGCATTTGCAGGATTTGAAGAAGCGATCAAAGGTTCGTTGTCGCGCGGCAAGCTTGCCGATTTCATTATCCTCTCTCAGGATATCGGTCGCGTACCCAACGGGGAATTGCCAAGCACCGTGGTACTTGAAACCTATGTTGGTGGAAAGCGGGTGTATCGGAAACCGTGAGAGTTTGTTTTTGCGTGGAAAAGTTTGTAGACTCATTCGGGATGCCATTCAGTTCACTCGGACGATTTGGATAAATGCCGTATCGCGTACTGGTTGCAGATGACGACGAAGGTCAACGCAAATCTCACGGATTTGCACTGGAAGTTGCAACAGCCATTGTTGAGGATGAAATAGCCATTGTCGAAACTGCTACCAGCGTGGATGCGTGGCAAAAGATCAAGTCCGAACAATTCAACCTGATCATACTCGACAATGATTTCAAAGACACGAACTTGAAGGGACACTTGCCGGGTATTGCGTTGCTTCAGTTGGCAAAGAAAGAGGGCGCGAACAAGACCACGCCAATCTTTTTTTGCAGCGCAGACGCCTATGACACATTGAAATCCATGGTGGAAAAGTATGGCGGCATCTATCTCCCCAAGGTTGGCTATGACATCGAAAAAGTTGCCGAACTGTTTGCGAACAAGCTAAAGAAATAATCTTCGAGGAAATTGAATCAGCGAGGTCACCGGGCGGTGGCCTTTTTTTTTGCCGTGCTCACACAACAACAAAGTCAGAGGAACTATTGGCTCCACATTATTGAAGGGGCGCTCTACAGCAGCTCGGGCGCATTTTTCAATATCCAAACAGTTCTCCCCGCGCTATTTCTGAAACTCGGCGCCTCATCGTTTGTTCTCGGCTGTCTTCCGGTGATCGCGTACCTGGGATTGTTCACGCCACAGCTCTTGTCGGCAAGATACGCTTTGCGCAGACCTATGCGCAAGAGCATTGTCATCAAAGGCGGATTGATCCAGCGACTTCAACTCTTTCTTCTTGCCGTGGTGATAGCATTATTTGCCAACGCACACTCTTCGCTTGCGCTGGCGGCCATTCTCGCCGTATTTCTTGTGAACCAACTCGTCGCGGGTTGGGTTTCGCCGGTTTGGTATGATTTTCTGGCCAAGACCGTTACCGAAGATCGGCGCAGCAGCCTTGCTGGAAATCGGACGGTGCTTTCGGCTCTTCTTGGGCTTATGAATGGCGCGTTGCTCGCGTGGATTCTTCCTTCAATCCAATTCCCCTACGACTTTGCCACTATCGTGTTTCTT
>JACRFF010000130.1 GCA_016218005.1 Ignavibacteriales bacterium | reverse complement strand
TCCAATTGAAATTTATATTCTGGTGTCTATGTCGAGGGTGTTACACCTCTTCCCATTCCGAACAGAGAAGTTAAGCCCCCCGGAGCCGATGGTACTATATGGGTAACTGTATGGGAGAGTAGGTCGATGCCAGGATTTATTTTGTAGCCCCAAGTGACGCCCGTTGCTTGGGGCTTTTGTTTGCAGAAGTACGCGGTATGACCAGCAGGCTCATCTCTCGAGGAATTCGTCTCACCGTGCGAATCAAACGACGTTCACCTTGTCCCATCCAATCATTTCTGCGTAACCTCAAGTCATAGGTTCGGATGCCGCAGGCAGGGCGCACGATTGCCCTCTTTGTTTTTGCATTTGCGTAAAATCCAAAGTAACTTCTTGCACGAGTCCGTCCGCATCAACCGATTGTTCACACCAACGGAAAGCGAGGCTTGGCCTATGGCAAAAGAGATCAGTGTTCGCAGTACCAAACAGCAAATTCTTGAAGCGTATCAAGCTGCGCTTGACAAAGTGAAACAGCAAAAAGGAGCGGAACCGAAACAAGAAAAGAAAAAAGCCGACGAGGAAAAAATTCTCGAACGAATAGGGACATCAACGCTTGACTCTATTCTGCAGAACATCAGTGCTTTACGTCTTGACTTGAGCAAAGTGTTAGATAATCTTGGCGAGCAGCTCGTTGCCGAGCATAAAAAGTTGTCAGATGTGCGGTATGCGATCTCGATCGAACGACAAGCGCTGCAGGAGATGTACGATATCAAAGCGGAAACGGATTCGTTAGCCGTACTCCTGAGCGCGCAGAAGGAACGGCAAGCGGCTTTCGAAGCAGAGATAGTACAGCGCCAACTTCAGTGGAAGCAAGAGCAGGAACAGCACGAGCTATTTGAAAAAGAGCACGCGGCACACCTAAAAAAGGAGCGCGACCGGGAACGTGAAGAATATGAGTATGCGTTGAAGATTGCGCGCCAACGCGATCAAGGTGCGTATGATGCCAAGAAGGTCGAGGTTGAGAAGGAACTTGCTGAACGGCGGGCGCGTGCGACAACGGAAATTGAGCTGCGTGAAACGGCTCTTGCTGCACGAGAAAAAGAATTTGCCGAATTGAACGCGAAGGTCGAAGCATTTCCAACTGAATTGGAAAAAGCCATTACGCAGGCAGAAGAGAGAACGCGAGACCAGATTGAAGCGCGGGTCAACCACCAAACGGAGATTCGGGAAAAGGACGTCCAGGTCGAGCGAAAACTTATGCAGCAAACGATCACAGCGCTGCAGGAAAAGATCAAAGAAACTGAGCAGCAGATGAAGGCGCTGACACAACGCGCGAACGAAGCGCAGCAACAGATAAATGCCATCGCGCTGAAGGCGCTCGAAAGCTCCACCGCCGTACGGGTCGTTACGAGCGCAGGTGAGAAAGCCGGTGATACAGGAAGAAGTTAGTTACAACGCTTGACCGTTTTCTTGCAACAGGAGAGTTCATGCTATCGGTGCTATTC
>JACRFF010000126.1 GCA_016218005.1 Ignavibacteriales bacterium | reverse complement strand
GTACAGCCAGGAATTTCTCACCATGCAGTCCGAGTTTGTTCAATCAGAGGAGCGCTTCAAGCGGATGACGGCAGAGCAAACCGAGTACGGAACCGCAAAAGCAATTTATGAATCTGCGAAGCGTAAATTGCAAATCGTCGGACTCCGTGACAACGAAATCAACACGCTTGCTGATGGACATGTGCCGATGGCGTACTTGCCTGTGCGTGCGCCGTTCGGCGGAACGCTGATTGCCGGGGAAGCGAAACAAGGCGAGGCTGTTCAGGTAGGAGCGGAATTCTTCACCATTGCAAATCTGTCGAAGCTTTGGGTGATTGCGGATGTGTTTGAACATGACTTGCCTCTCGTTCGCGAAGGCATGCAAGGTGATGTCGTTGTTGCGCCATACCCGTCGGAAAAGTTTCCCGGCCGCCTCACAACCATTTACGACATGGTTGATTCCAAATCCAGAACAATCAAAACCCGGTTTGATGTGGAGAACAGGCAGGGAAAGCTGAAGCCGGAAATGTTTGCTACTGTGAATGTGCATGCGCTGTTCGGTCGAAGACTCGACTCGTTGAGAGGAAAGAGTTTGAAGGTTCCCTCGCTTGCAGTCATGGACAACAAGAATGAGAAGTACGTGTTCGTTGCTGTGAACGATACAACTTTCGAGCAGCGTTCGGTAAAGATTGGCTTTGAAACGCAACTCTACACAGAGATTCTTGGCGGATTGAAACCCGGCGAGCGTGTGGTCACTAAAGGGACGTTCTTTCTGAAGAGTGAGATGGGCAAATCAATGTTCACGGAGGAATGATGAAAGAGATCAAGGCATATATCCGACCCGCCCTGGCGCATCGAGTGATTGAAGTACTCAAGCAAGCAGGAGCGACAAACATCTCAATGATGCGCGTAAAGGGGCTTGGCCTCTTAGAAGACCCTCAGAACAAAGAGTATGACGCAGAATCTGTTGAACGAAGCAGCGAGATGGTAAAACTTGAAATCGTCTTGAAGGATTCGGACGTTGACCGATACGTGCAGCTTATCAAAGAGTTTGCTCATACCGGCAACGTCGGCGACGGCCTTGTCTATGTCACCGATGTTGAGCGAACGATCAAACTACGAACCGGAGAGGAAGGGATATTGTAATGGTCAATCGCATCATTCTGTTCGCCGTACGGCAACGTTTGTTCGTTATCCTGATCGTTATTGCCCTTATCATTGGTGGAGTCATCGCTACGTTTCGGCTCTCCATCGATGCATTACCAGACATTACAAGCAACCAGGTCCAAATCTTCACCGTCTCTCCAGCGCTCGCTCCACAGGAAATTGAACGTCTCGTCACCTACCCCATTGAAATCGCAATGCAAAACCTCCCCAGAGTCGAAGAGGTTCGATCCATGTCGAAATTTGGGTTATCTGCGGTCACGGTTGTTTTTGAAGACGGCGTTGATACGTATTTTGCCCGCCAGCTTGTTGCACAAAAGCTACAGGAGGCAAAGGCCGAACTCCCGCCTGGAATTCCCGACCCCGAACTTGGTCCAATGACAACAGGGCTTGGCGATATCTATCAGTATGAGATTATGGGCGAAGGATACTCACCGATGGAGCTTCGAACAATTCAGGACTGGATCGTGAAACGTCAGCTTGCGGGTACACCGGGACTTGCCGAAGTCAACACATTCGGCGGTGAGTTGAAACAGTATCAGGTACTTATCGATCCGCAAAAACTTCTGAAATATGACCTCTCGCTGAGGGATGTCATAGAGGCGGTTGCAAACAACAATGCGAACGCAGGTGGAGGGTATATTGAGCACAAGCAAGAACAATACCTTGTCGTTGGCGTCGGTATCGCAAAGACCAGAGAAGATATTGGAAACATCATTGTCAAAGCCGAGCGAGGCACTCCCATTTATGTCCGTGATATTGCAGAGATCGGGATCGGTGCAGCGATTCGTCAAGGCGCAGTTACACGAGACGGCAAGAGCGAAGTCGTCAGCGGCATTACGATGATGCTCAAGGACGCCAATGCGCGGGAGGTCATCACACGCGTCAAAGAGAAAATAGCGCACATACAAGAGACGCTTCCCAAAGGAGTAAATATTATTCCGTTCTACGACAGAAGCGAACTGGTAAACCGCGCTATCAAAACCGTGTACACCAACCTTACGGAAGGCGCTCTGCTCGTCACCATCATTCTCTTCTTACTGTTGATGAATTTGCGCGGCGGATTCATCGTTGCGTCCGTCATTCCCCTTTCGATGCTGTTTGCCATTGTGATGATGAAACTGACAGGAGTGTCAGGCAACCTGATGTCGCTGGGTGCAATTGATTTCGGAATTATTGTGGACGGTGCGATTTTTCTTGTCGAAAATGCAATCCGCAAGCTCCACGAACGGCAGTACGGTATTGGCATTACACTGAACGAAACTGTTGAACAGACATTGGTCGAAGCCTTTCTGGAAGTCGGAAGACCCGTCCTCTTTGCCGTATTGATCATTATTCTTGTCTACCTTCCTATCCTGACACTCCAGGGCATCGAGGGAAAGATGTTTCGCCCGATGGCATATACAGTCGTCCTTACGCTCATCGGCGCTCTCCTCCTGACGCTGATCTATGTGCCGGTAGTCAGTACACTCGTTCTGAAGAAAAAAATCTCCGAGCGGGAAAGTCCCGTTCTCAAACTTCTGAAACCGCTCTATCACAAAACGTTGCTCGTGGTCCTCCGCCGGAAGTGGCTGGTTGTCTCCGGGGCAACGCTCATGGTGGTTGGAGCATTCCTGCTCTTCGCACGTTTAGGTGGCGAGTTCATCCCAACGCTGGACGAAG
>JACRFF010000127.1 GCA_016218005.1 Ignavibacteriales bacterium | reverse complement strand
CTCAAAAGATTTTCAAAGCGATCAGGATGTTCGGTGGTGTCCGGGCTGCGGCGATTATTCGATCCTTGCCCAGACGCAGCGCATCATGCCTGACCTTGGCATTCCGAAACACCGGATGGCGTTCATCTCCGGCATCGGATGTTCCAGCCGTTTCCCTTACTACATGAGCACCTATGGCATCCACGGCATCCACGGACGCGCAACGGCAATCGCCTCCGGCTTAAAGCTTGCGCGACCGGACCTTTCCGTGTGGGTCGTAACGGGCGATGGCGACGGCTTGGCCATCGGCGGCAATCACTTTATCCATCTCCTCCGCCGCAACATCGATGTCAACGTTCTTCTCTTCAACAACCAAATCTACGGATTGACGAAGGGACAATACTCGCCGACATCGGAAAAAGGCAAGGTCACGAAATCTACGCCGGCGGGTTCGTTGGATTATCCGTTCAATCCTGCGGCGTTAGCATTGGGAGCGAGCGGCACATTCGTTGCACGCACGATGGATCGCGATCCCAAGCACCTGCAAGCAATACTGAAACGCGCGGCAGACCATAAGGGCACGTCGTTCGTCGAGGTGTACCAGAATTGCAACGTGTTCAACGATGGTACGTTTTTCCAATTCACGGAAAAAGAAACCCGAGACGACAGCGTGGTGTACATTGAACACGGCAAACCGTTGGTGTTCGGCAAAGAGAAAGACAAAGGCATTCGTCTCGACGGCTTTTCTCCCACGATCGTCTCGCTGAAGGATGGAAAATATTCCGTCAACGATTTGCTTATCCACAACGAAAAGGATACGACACTCTCGTTCATCCTTGCCGACATGACATACTACGCTCACCTGCCTCGGCCTGTGGGAGTATTTCTTGCGTTGGAACGCCCAACTTACGAGGCCGAAATGGTTCGGCAGATTGAGAACGCAAAAGCCAAGCACGGTGAGGGGGATATGAAAAAACTTCTCAACTCGGGCGATACCTGGGTGATTGAATAGCGCGGCAAGACAACTCGGAAAGGTGTGGCTTCTTCGTAGGGAGCCACACCTTTTTTGTTAAGTTCTATGGAAGGTTCAGATAGTGAACAACGAGTTTGAACAGTTCAAAGCCATTGTTGACCGAAGTCGAACGTTTGTCCTCACCACGCATGTCAACCCCGATGGCGACGGCCTCGGCAGCGAGACGGCGTTGGCTTCGTATCTTCGCTCGCTCGGCAAGGAGGCGGTCATTCTCAACCACAGCGCAACGCCGCCCAACTATGCTTTCCTCAACGACGTCTACCCGATTGAACAGTTTGCCGCTCACCGCCATTCCAAGATCGTGGCGGAGGCGGACGCGATTCTCGTTCTGGACTCAAATCATCCCGACCGCTTAGTCAGTTTACAGGATGCCGTGCTGGCAAGCCGAGCCACCAAAGTATGCATCGACCATCATCTCGAACCTTCACCATTTGCCGAACTGTACATTCTTGATGAATCATCAACCGCAACCGGCGAAATCGTGTACCGGCTCGTTTCGTACCTCAACCATGGAAATCTCAGCAAAGACATCGCCATCAGTCTGTACACGGCCATCATGACCGATACCGGGTCGTTCAAGTATCCCAAAACGGACCCTGATGTGCACCACATTATTGCAGAACTGATCGAGAAGGGAGCGGATCCCGTTTGGATCTACGACCAAGTTTACGAACAAGGCACTGCCGGCAGATTGCGTTTGCTGGGGGAAGGGCTTTCCGGTTTACGCACGTCGAGCGACGGCAAGATCGCATACATAGTTTTGTCGCAAGAGATGTTCCATCGAACCGGCGCATCAGAATCCGACACAGATGCGTTCGTCCCCTATACGCTCTCCATCAAGAACGTGCAGATCGGATTGATGTTCACGGAACTTGCCGATTGCATCAAGATCAATTTTCGCTCAAAGGGAGATATCTGGGTCAACGAACTGGCGAAGCAGTTCGGCGGCAACGGACATAAGAACGCGGCAGGCGCACGCGTCGCCACCTGTGGCGTTGCCAACTCGAAATTGGATCAGTTGATTTCCCAAGTTGTAGATAAGGCCAAAACCTTTACCCGATAGCAAGGAGAGAGCTATGACATTCAAATTCAAGAAGACGGCGCTGCACCAGATTCCCACGGACGTTGTCGCACTGTTTTTTTTCAGCAACGCTGCACAGTTCAAACAGCAGGCAGCATTGTTGACGCGCGCCTACGGCGCACACGCAGCGTCGGTACTCGACACGGGAGATTTCAAAGCAAAAGCTCAGGACGTGCACGTTGTTTATGCGAAGAAAGGAAACCGCACAATCAAAGTAGTGCTTGTCGGTTTGGGCGACCGCAAGAAAGCGACATTAGAAACATACCGACGATCTGCATCGGCGGCGGCTAAGAAAGCGCGCAGTCTCAAAGCTACATCGCTCGCCGTTTGGATTCCTGCACTGCGCGGCAATGCGCCCGCCCGCCATCAGTCGGGCAGGCACGACGTCATCGTCGCTGTCTGTGAAGGCGCGGCGCTTGGGACATACACGTACGACAAGTATATCACCAAAAAGAATGATGCGCCGCCTAAGCTCGCCGAACTTCTATTGTGTTCTCCGGATGCGGCATACGCGCGTGTTGCAACGAACGCACTTCACGAAGCAGAAGCCAATATCGCAGGAACGACCTTGGCCCGCGATCTGGCCAACGCCCCGGGCAATGAAATCTATCCCGAAACGCTTGCGCAAGCCGCCATCGATGCCGCCCACCGCAATAACTTCTCAGCAAAGGTGTTGGATGAATCGGAAATTCGTGAGTTGAACATGGGGGGCGTGCTTGCGGTCTGTCGGGGCAGTGCGCATCGTCCGCGATTGATCGTGCTTGAGTACGGCAATCCGAAGAAACAACCCATCGTGCTTGTCGGCAAGGGCGTTACATTTGACAGCGGCGGCATCTCGATCAAGCCATCGGCGGGAATGGCGGAGATGAAAATGGATATGTCCGGTGCGGCGGCGGTCATCGGCACATTCGAGACGGTCGCGCGGCTCAAGCTTCCCGTTCACATCATCGGAGTGATCCCGGCCGTCGAAAACATGCTTTCAGGTTCGTCGTTTCGCCCGGGCGACATTGTAACGCACTACAACGGCATGACGTCGGAAATCGACGACACCGATGCCGAAGGCCGGCTCATTCTTGCCGACGCGCTTGGATATGCGGAAACATTCAAACCTTCGGTCGTCATTGACCTCGCAACGTTGACGGGGGCGGTTGTTGTAGCGCTTGGCCACCACGCCACAGGATTGATGGGCAACGATGAAACCCTCATGCGCGCGCTGAAGCACGCCGGTGAAAAAACCTACGAGCGCGTGTGGCGGCTGCCGCTGTTCGACGAGTACGAAAAGCAAATCAAGAGCGACGTTGCCGACGTGAAGAATGTCGGCGGACGCTGGGGCGGAGCCATCACCGCGGCGTGGTTTCTGAAAAAGTTCATCGGAAAATACAAATGGGCGCACCTTGATATTGCCGGCACGGCGATCATTGAGGAACCACAAGACTACATTCCCAAGGGAGGCTCCGGCGTCGGCGCGCGCCTGCTGACGGAATTCCTGCGGCATTGGAAGTAACCGACTGCCAGCCGCAGATCGCATCGGTTGCCTTTCCCTCGGTTTCTGTGTATGTTTTTCACGCAACAATCTATCGTGGAGTTTTGTGTGATGAAAACAGTGAGCGTGGTTTCAATCTTGTTGTTCTCGGCAAGCGTGTCGCTCTTCGGTCAGCCGATGCGAGGAGCGCCCATGGGCAGTGTAGAAAAAAACCACGGCGGCCCCATCGAGTCGGCAATCTTCTTCACCGATTCCAATCGCGCGGTCGTCAATCTCCATTACCGGATTCCCAAAAACTTTTTCGTGTTCGTCCGCTCGAACGACCTCTTTCGTGCACGCGGCGAACTGCTGGTCGAACTCCTCAACGACAAAGGATACTCGGCCTCGCGCTCCATCAAGCCAATCGAATTGACCCGCGCATCGGCGCGCGAAGAAAGCTTGAGCGACCTTCAGGACGCCATCTCCTTTCTCCTCGAAAGCGGTTCGTACAGAATCCAGTTTGAAGTCAAAGATTTGGAATCGGGCAAGACGATGGTGGAGCGCAACCAAACGTTGCAAGTGCGCATGCCTGCATCTGATTCTCTCGCTCTCTCCCCGCCTATTATGATTGAGTTCGACTCGCCGACCGTTCCCAGCGATAGCTTCCGTGTCGCAAATCTTGGCGGCGCGGCGATGGTCGGATCGTACGGCGCATTGCTGTTTCAGGTTGCACATCTTCCGCTCGGTATGCCTGTTGTGGTGGATTGGAACATCAACCGGCGGGAAGATGATGACCACTTGCTTCTTCACCTTCAAGGATCGCGCTGCGTGCTCATCCATGGATATCCTGAAATTCAGGTCGGTTCTCAACTTCGTTACCGTATCAGACCGGGGAAAGAACAATCCATACTCATCCCGCTGCCGGTGGAAAAACTCGAAGAGGGAACCTATCGTCTGCACCTGACTCTGGAGTGTTCGGGCCAAACGATTCGCCGCGAGTACCCGATTCGCGTGTTGTGGCCGAACCGACCGGCGTCGTTGTCCAATCTGAATCTGGCGATTGAATCGCTCCATCACATCGCAACGGAAGAAGAGATAGACGAACTTTCTTCTTTCTCGACGTCGCGACGCGAAGAAGGCCTCAAGAAATTCTGGCGCAAGCGTTCACCCGATACGACTCTCGTGTACAATCCGGTGATGGCGGAATACTACCGCCGCGTGGATGAAGCGATCCGCCGCTTTTCGACGCAGAGCGAAAACGACGGCTATAAAACTGACCGCGGCAGAATCTTGATTCTCTTCGGCGCGCCGGCACGCACCGACCGAGTGTTCCGGCCATCCACGTATGCAACGGAGGTGTGGCTCTACCCGGCGCTCAAAAAGAAATTCATCTTCACCGACCCTAACCGCACCGGCAACTACATTTTGGCGGAGACTGAAAACCTTTGAAACCGATTGTTGGGATAACGATCGGCGATTTCAACGGCGTCGGTCCCGAAGTTGCCTTGAAGGCAATTGCCCAACCCGGCGTGCGTCAACTCTGCCAGCCGGTACTCATCGGTCCGATGGCAGTGTTCACCGACGTTGCCCGTTCTCTCAAGATAAAAGTCAAGCTCGAGAAATCCACGCTGTCTGCGTACAAGGCATCGGTGATTCCGGTGGTGGATGTCGGAGACGGAATTGCGGCAGACGTAACCTACGGCTCGCCGACAAAATCCGGAGGCAAGAACGCCGGCATTGCCATCGAACGTGCGGTCGAGTTGTGTTTGCAGAAAAAAATCCACGCCATGGCCACTGCGCCGACATCCAAAGAGGCGTTGAATCTTGCCGGTTACAGTTTCCCGGGACAAACGGAAATGGTGACGCTCTTCAGCCGGAGCCAGCACGTGGCCATGATGCTGGTCTCCCCTTCGATGCGCGTGGGACTTGTAACGGCACACGCTCCACTCCAAGGGGTCGCTCCGCAGATGAGTCAAGAAAAGGTCATCGAAAAAATTCAGGTCGTCTATCAAGCGTGTCAAGTTGATTTTGCCGTCAAGCGTCCGAAGCTTGCGGTGCTGGCGTTGAATCCTCACGCCGGCGAACACGGCCTCATCGGCTCGGAAGAGGACGCCATCCTCGCGCCGGCGATTGCCTCATCGAAGAGAGACGGCATGGATGTTTCGGGGCCGTTCCCTGCGGATGCGTTCTTCGGCAAACGGCTCGACAAAAAGTTCGACGCCATCCTTGCCATGTACCACGACCAAGGTTTGATTCCACTGAAGATGAGTTCATTCGGCAAAGGCGTCAACTACTCGGCAGGACTCAGCATTGTGCGCACCTCGCCCGACCACGGCACGGCGTACGACATCGCGGGCAAGCGCAAGGCAAAACCTTCAAGCATGGTCGAGGCAATCAAACTTGCCGTCGCTATCGTCAAGAACAGGTCGAAGCATGATTGAAATCGTCAACGTCTCCGTTGCATTCGACGGACAGCCCGTCCTCGAAAAAGTCGACTTCACGCTCAGCCGCGGAGAGTTCGTCTATCTGGTCGGACAAACCGGCGCGGGCAAAAGTTCGCTGATGCGATTGTTGTACTTCGACCTCGCGCCGACGAACGGACGCATACGCGTGGCGGGATACGACTCCCTCACCATCAAGCCGAAAGAAATTCCTTACCTGCGGAGAAAGTTGGGCGTGGTATTTCAGGATTTCAAACTGCTGGAAGATCGCTCGGTGTATGACAACGTGGCGTTCACGCTCCACGTTACCGACGCTAAACGCGCCGAACTCAAGAAGCGCGTATTGCACTCGCTGGCGGAAGTGGGACTGAGCCACAAGCGCAATCAGATGCCGCACGAGCTTTCCGGCGGCGAACAGCAGCGCGTCGTCATTGCGCGCGCGCTCATCAATGAACCTTCCCTCCTTCTTGCCGATGAACCGACCGGCAACCTCGACCCGACCTCTTCTGCCGAAATCATGGAACTGCTGCTGAAGATCAACATGCGCGGCACCGCCATTCTCATGGCAACGCACAACTACGACCTTGTGAAGCGCTATCCCGCGCGGGTGGTTCAGCTCAAGGAGGGTAAGTTGACCGATGTGGAGTTGAAGCAGGTGCAGTAGAAGTTTTTCATTCCGGGCTTTGCGTCAGCGAGGGTGACCAAAAAGTTTAAGTTGTCATGCTGAGCCTGCCCGCTACGCTCTAGCCCGCTTCGCGTTCTAGCGGGTTGGCAGGCGGGCGCAGCGAAGCATCTCACTTTTCAATTGAAAGAGCAGATTCTTCAGTCGCTTCGCCTGCCTGCACGCCTGCGTGCCGAAACATAAATGCACTTTGGCCTGCCTACCGGACAGGCAGGCGTGCAGGCACGAAGCCG
>JACRFF010000002.1 GCA_016218005.1 Ignavibacteriales bacterium | reverse complement strand
TGGCGGCCGCACTGAGAGATGCCGGCATGGAAGTAATCTACACGGGACTAAGAAAAACTCCGGAGATGATTGTTCAAGCTGCGCTCCAAGAAGACGTGGACGCCATTGGGATCAGTTTGCTCAGCGGAGCCCACATGACAATTTTCCCCAAAGTTCTGCAACTGATGAAGGAACAGGGAATTGATGACGTGCTTCTGTTCGGCGGCGGAATTATTCCGCAGTCGGATATTGACGAACTGAAGAGGCGGGGCGTTGGAGAATTGTTTACGCCGGGGGCTTCGACATACGATATCGTAAAATACATTCGGGAATGGAGTTCGACTCATCGAGTGATGGCTTAGCCTTCCGTCGATTTGGTGTACAAGAAAAAACCCGCGCAAACGTCGCGGGTTTTTTGTAATGCAAAGTTGTACTTATGCTTTGCTGACCTTCACTGCCTGGAGGCCCTTGGGTCCTTGCTCAACTTCAAACTCCACTTTGTCGCCCTCGTTGAGCGTCTTGTAGCCGTCGCCAGCGATCGACTTGTAGTGGACAAATACGTCTTCGCCTGTGGCGCGTTTGATGAATCCGTACCCCTTGGCGTTGTTGAACCACTTGACTGTACCCTGTTCCATAAGGAGACTTCCCTTAATGGGTTGAACATGGCACCGGCTCTTTGTCTCTAAACGCAAAAGGTGCAACGTCAAGCTTTTGAAGCACCTTCATTGTTTAGCGTGGCACTCTTCCTCGGCTACAGCGGCTTTTACAGAAACACTTTCAAAAACCGTACTCACCTGGGCGACCGACAGCTAAAACAACTTACGATGAAACAAAAACGGTGCAGTGAATTACGGGGGAATTATACAAGTCAGCCGACTCAAATGCAAGGGGTTTTGCGCCTTAACTCAGGCATGGCCGGAACTGTCTATCCAAATGGCAAATGAGGATGGCGATCCCTGAAAGTCGTCCGTTGTGCTCGCCTTTTCTGACGTAACCTTGTGCCGGAGAATCGAAATTCCCGTAGGGTCGAAATCAAACAAACTGTCAGTGGAGAATATCTTGGCGAATTCTTCAGGAGAAAACAGATCCCGAAAACGTTGAGAAACTTCATTCAATCTTTGAATGTAATAGGCTGTATTTTCATCCGGTTGCGCTGAGTCCCACTGCTCGGAAAGCTTCGAGTAATCCGCAAGCGTAATATCGGCAGTAGAGCCTGTGATGTAATAGGAAGCGCTCGCACCGCTGGTGCCGATGCGCCCCCCACGCTTGAGCGCTTCATAGATAGCAGAGCGTGTGCGGCGCTTTGTGGCAACCTCTTCGTCATATGAAGCGAGGTCGATATGAAGGGTTTCGGTACGGCAGAAGTCGGCAACCGGCAGCTGTCTCTTTGCTATGGCGGCGTGGTAGCTGAGATATACTTGATGTAATCTCGACACATCGCTTTCAAGCAGACACTCGATGCACTGGCGAAGAAAACTCTTGGCAAATCGCTCAAGCCCACGACCGAAGGAGGCAACACCGAGCAAATGCAAGCGATGGTGTTCATCCGCGAGGACAAGAGGAAATTTTTCGAGACTGAGTGCCGCGTGGAATCCTCGATGGATGATCGGGTGCAATTCATCTGGTAAGTCGGAGCCAACGCGGAGAAAGAACTCCTTTTCGTTTTCGGGTCCACGGATGTTGTCCGGCAGCGCCACAAACAATCGACTGCCGCGTTGTTGAAGGACGGTTCCATTGTGCAGATCGATTTGATGGGCTATGGTAGAAAGAATCGCGGCGCGTTGTTCATTGATAGAACCGATCCACTGTTCATCGAAGAAACACGATCCCGGTCTTTCGATGGAAGCCATAAGCATTCCTCGGATGAGGCTTCCGACATCGACAACAGGAGACTCCGGTCTGTGAGCTGATGCGGCTGTCAAAGCGTCGGTGGAGGCAAAGAGTTTCTGTGTAATACCCGAATCCCTATACCGTACGGGAGGTGAAACTTGTCGGATGGAATGCCCAAGCAACGATGGAACCCCAAGCTCAACCACCGCATTGAAAACTCCCGTCCATAAAGGCTCAGATACATGAACGTGCCGGATGGCAGGTGTGTTGGCGGGGACCGATAGCTTGCGCTGGATGAAGGCACGAAGCAAAAGGGATTCGCCAAAGAACTGATCGGTGCGAAACTGATATCCGATGGGAGCGATCGGAAAGCATTTGGCCAATTCAACAAACAATGCTGCAAGTTTTTCATTGATGTTTTCAACGACTTCAATCCGATTGCGAAGATGGTTAAGAAGTTTTCGGGCGCCCTTGGGCCAAGCCATCAGTGCGCTCGGCACGTCGCTACCCGAATCGGGTATCGTTAGGGACATCGTTTGGGCAATGGCGGATAATGCGTCGGTCTCGGTTTCACTGGGCAAGAGGCCGGAGAGGTTTGCCAAATGTGTTGTATCGAGAAAGAATCGGCCTGGAACATCATAGGCAACAGTATTCCACGCCGCGTGTGCTTGGATACTTTGTTTTTCTCGTCCCCACGAAAGATCAACGTGAAGCGCGGCGGCGAGATTTAGCAAATAGGGAAGCGTGGTGCTTGTGAGTCCAAATCCTTCTATCACATCCGGATTGAGTTCTTCGATTGCCGCATTGAGTTGCAACAAGATTTCTTGCGCGCTCTGCTTGCGCGTATCCCATATTCGTTCATCTCCAGAATTCGTTTTCATCATGCAAGCAACCAATTCCGGTGTGGCGGCCAGTTTCGATTTTCTTTTTCCGCTGGGGCGCGTAACGGGTTGAATCTGCACTTTTCGCAACTCAGTTGCCTTCATGCCTTTGAAGAAGGTTACGCCGGAGTGCAGCAGATATTGGTGGAGCGGATTCGGTCGAAGAAGAACGGAAGGAAGTTCGGTGTATGTCGCAAATTTTGTCCCGAATCGTTGGTTATGCTGGTGGAGGATATGTTGGATGGCATTCCACATCGCGCTCGTTGCGCGGAATGCAACGAGGTATCGGAAGTGGTTTGTGCCTTCCAATTCCTTCAACCAGTGGTGGGTCGTAAGTCCTTGCAGCAGCGAATGGTCGCTGAGAAAAAAGAAAGGGAAGAACTCGCGGTCGCTTGATTGAATTCTTCCCTCAACGTTCTTGTACAGGCGAACGGTGTTCTCGTTCACCTGGTCAATGCCGACAACGCGCTCTTCAGGGTCGTGTCCGTAGAGCAGATCGTCCATGCCTATTTTGATTTCTTATCACCCGTATCGATATTCAAAAACGGCTTCAACAGATCGATGGGGACGGGGAAAATCGTGGTGGAGTTGTTTTCCGTGGCGATTTCTCGGAGCGTCTGCAAATACCGGAGCGTCAAGGCGCTGGGTTGGTCGCTCAGGATTTGGGCTGCATCGGCGAGTCGCTGTGATGCTTGGTACTCACCTTCCGCAGCGATTACCTTGGAACGCCGCTCGCGCTCTGCTTCTGCCTGTTTTGCCATTGCGCGCTGCATTTCCTGCGGCAGGTCGATTTGCTTCACTTCCACCGTGGATACTTTGATGCCCCACGGTTCCGTGTGGGAATCGATGATCTGTTGAAGCTTCTGGTTGATTTTGTCGCGCTGCGAGAGCAAATCGTCTAATTCTGATTGTCCCAGAACGCTGCGCAATGTCGTTTGTGAAAGCTGCGAGGTGGCGAAGAGGTAGTTTTCCACATCAACGATAGATTTCTGCGGTTGGATCACTCGAAAGTACACGACGGCGTTCACCTTGAGCGAAACGTTATCTTGAGTGATGATATCTTGCGGTGGCACGTCCATCACCACCGTGCGCAAGCTTACCTTAACCATCTTGTCGATTATCGGAATTAACAGAATTAATCCCGGGCCTTTCACGCCGATGAGCCGGCCAAGCCGAAAGACGACGCCGCGTTCATACTCGCGGAGAATACGAATTGCGTTCGCCAACACGATGACGGCAAACAGCACGATAAAAAAAGTGAATGTGTACATGGCTGAGACCTCCATAGTCACTCCGTTGTTTTGGGTTTTTGTTGAACCTTGAGCGTTAGGTTTTCGATTGAATGAATCGTGACTTTTGAGCCGGCACGCACCATGCCGGTTGTTGATTCTGCTTTCCACAGTTCCCCGTGAACGCGAACTGTTCCCGTGGGATCAAGTTTTGTCGCTGCTTCGGCCACTTGACCGACTAATCCTTCGATGCCCGTAGAGGGTTGAAGTCGCTGGGCGCGCAAGCCAAGACCGATCACGAAGAGAAAGAAAAACGCAGTCAGCCCGGCGCTGGTAATGATGACTGTCCAAGAAATGGCGATGAACTCCAATTCGGACTCTGGGCGAATCAACATCATTGCACCGAGCACGAGGGAGAGTATTCCCCCCAACGCCAAGAGCCCGTGGCTTACAATTTTGATTTCCAAGACGAACAAGATAATAGCAAACACGATCAAAGCAACGCCGGCATAATTGATAGGAAGAGTGTGCATCGAATAGAATGCAAGGATAATGCTGATAACGCCGACGATGCCGGGAAATATCGCACCTGGGTTGTACAGCTCGAACAACAGTCCGTAGATTCCCAACAAGAAGAGAATGTAGGCGATGTTGGGATCGCTCAGAATATCCAACAATTTTTCTGCCCAGCTCATTTCGATTCGCTCGATGGTCGCATTGGTTGTGCGCACGGCAACTGTATCGCGGCCCAAAAGCACGCGCTTGCCGTCTATCTTCTGCAGTAGGTCGGACAAATCCTGTGCGATGAGATCAATTACTTTTTCTTTCAACGCCTCGGTTTCAGTTATCGAAAGGCTGCGCGTTACCGCCTTTTCTGCCCAGGCAAGATTCCGATGACGTTTTTCCGCGATAGACCGAATGAACGCCGCGGCGTCATTCGTGGCTTTCTCGTTCATCGTTGAATCCATCGGTCCTTGAGCCGACACGGGATGCGCGGCGCCGATATTTGTTCCGGGAGCCATAGCGGCAATGTGCGCTGCGAGCGTAATAAAAACGCCCGCCGAGCCTGCGTGTGCGCCGCCAGGCGATACGAATACAACTACTGGAATTGGGGAGGCGAGTATGCTGCTCACAATGACCCGAGTCGATTTCAGCAATCCGCCGGGTGTGTTGAGTTCAAGGATAGCGCACGATGCCCTCTTTTCCTTTGCCGACTCGATTCCTCGCGCCACATAGCCGGCAGCAGCAGGGTTAATCGTTCCATCGATACGGAGCGATACCACCGTTTGCGAAAGGAGAAGAAATGGAACGAAAGCAACAATTGAGGCTTGGAACAAGCGACCATTAGTCATAATCCCTCCTCAGCAGCGTTGGGGGAAGTTGTGCGGAGAGGGTGGGATTCGAACCCACGTTACCCTTGCGGGTAAACCACCTTTCCAGGGTGGCCAATTCAACCGCTCTTGCACCTCTCCAAGAAACGTTGTGCGCAAGAAGTATATCAAAACAATGGAGGAAATGCAATGAATTGATTTTGCGCGCAATTTTTTGCTCTATTCACATCAGACAGACTGCTTCCATCGAACTCATGGCCGAAATAATCCTTATAGCTGAAGACCAGCAACACATTCGCAACCTCATCGAGTACAAACTCAAAAACCTTGGCTATGAAATTGTATCCGTAGAAAACGGATTGGAAGCATTGGAGACAGCGAGGAAGCTCAAACCCAAACTGATCCTTCTCGATATTATGATGCCGTTGATGACCGGCTTCGAAGTGTTGGTTGAGCTTAAGAAAGACGATTCAACCAAATCTATCCCCGTCCTTTTAGTCACCGCCCAAAGCAAAGAAAATGAAGTGCTCAAAGGTCTCGAACTCGGCGCCGAAGATTATATTACGAAGCCTTTCAGCCCAAACGAACTCGCTGCTCGTGTAAAAAAGGTGTTGGCAAGGACTGCGGGATAAGTTGTCCCGCCCTTCCTACTCGCATCTTCAATTTTCTACGCTGCTATGGGTACTCAAGTTCTCCTTCTCTTCGCGCTCACACTCGTCGTCACCTTTCTCGTTATTGTCACTTCAATTATCCTTGTGATTCACAAGGTGGTGAACGCAAGACTTCTACGCGAGCGAAAAAAAGTGTACTCACGGTATGCATCGACCATGGCGGAACTTTTGCTTGTCGATCTTCCCGATATGCCGCGAAATGCAAAGCCCAGCGCCTTGTTCAAGGAGTACGAGAAACTTATTGCGCCGATCAAACGGGAACTCGCTTCTCTTACGCCGCCCATTCGGCGTATGCACCGCGAAGCACTACGCATGGTCATGATTGATTTTGCGCGAGACATCACGGGCGAGTCAGGCCAGCGACTCGTCTATTTTTTCTATTCGCTTGAATTCGTGGAAGAACAAATCCATTTGATGAGCGACCGGCGGTGGTGGATCCGGGCGCAATCTGCGCGCGATATAGGTTTGCTTAAAGCCAAAAAGGGAATCGCGGTGCTGACCGGTGCGTTGGAAGACGGCCATCCCGATGTGCGAAGGCAGGCGATGGAATCTCTTGTTGTGCTTGTAGGCGTAGAATCGCTGCGCTCTATCTTTCGTATCAGCAAAAATATTTCACAATGGATGGCGATTGAACTTTCCAATCTTGTTACACGATACAAGGACGATGCGATTCCGTACCTCGTTGAGGGTCTATCCAGCGACGATAAAAGTATCGTCACTTTTTGCATCGAGATGCTTGCCGAAATCGGGTTCACCTCGGCGATTGAGCCGCTGCACCGCGTGGCGGAACTTCATCCAATTGTGGAAGTCAAGGCGAAGGCCATTGAAGCATTGGGTAGATTGAACGATGAGCGTGCAGAGGAATTGCTCATCACGCTGACGCGAAGCCCCTTCCGGCAGATACGGCTTTCGGCAATAGAAGCCATCGGTCGATTAGGCTCGCGTGCGGCAGTTCGACCGTTGATACAGCGGATGGATGAAGGCTCGTTTCAGGAAAAGCTATGTGCGGCACGGGCGCTTGCGAACTGCGGCGAAGAAGGAATGCAAACCCTTACGGCGCAGTCTCGAAAAAGTTCTCCACTCAACAAAAGCATCGTAGAGCAAGTGATGGAAGAAAAATCCCGCACCGTTGAACTGAGAAGATGAATGATGATTGAGTTGCTCGAAATAATTCTTGAATTGTATCTCTTCTCCATCATTGTATTTTTCGTTGGTGTGAATATCACCTACACGATCTTGCTCGGCTTGTCGTTTCGGGAGATCATGAAATATATGCGGCATAATTCGTTCGGCTCCTTCCGTAGTCTTCTGCAATCCGAGCTGACTCCTCCGGTAAGTCTTCTTGCGCCTGCCTATAATGAAGAACCGACCGTGGTCGAAAGCGTCAAGAGTCTCCTGAAGCTCAGCTATGGCAAGTATGAAGTGGTGGTCATCAACGATGGCTCAAAGGATAAGACGCTCGACGTGTTGACGAAGGAGTTCGACCTTCGTGAATCGGCACAAGTGTACGTCGGAACTATCGAGACGAACCGCGTTCGAGGAATTTACCGCTCGAAGAATCCGGTGTACGGAAATCTCGTGGTCGTGGATAAGGCTAATGGCGGCAAAGCGGATGCGCTCAACGCCGGAATTAACGTTGCACAGTATGACTACGTCTGTGCGATGGATGCAGATTCGTTGTTGGAGGAAGACGCCCTCCAGAAAGTTATGAAACCTTTTTTGGAAGACGATACGGTGATTGCTTCGGGTGGGATCGTGCGCATCGCCAACGGCTGTACCGTCACCAACGGACGGGTTGTAGCGGTGGAATTGTCAACTAAATTGCTTCCCATCTTTCAAGTGATCGAATACTTCCGCGCATTTCTTTCGGGGCGGATGGCGTGGCAAGGCGTGAACGGGTTGCTGATCATCTCTGGTGCTTTTGGGATGTTCAAGAAAGAAGCAGTGCTGAAGGTGGGGGGCTATCGGCATGATACCGTCGGGGAAGATATGGAGCTTGTCGTCCGCATGCATCGAGTCTATCGAGAGCGTCAAGAGAAATACCG